>DATEVP010000504.1:0-9032 GCA_035258465.1 Hyphomicrobiaceae bacterium | reverse complement strand
CCCGCCTGGGCGCCGAGTGCCGCAAGGAGAGCGAAGAGGAACAGGCAGATGCTGCCGCGCATGCGATCCATCGCTGGGATCTCCCGCAATTGAAAAGCCGCCTGCCCCGAGCGCTGGCTTGACTGTGGGAAGTGGCGGGAGTGGGGAAGAAATATGACGGCCCAAAGCCGTTTGCGTTCGCGCCCCTAATCTGCGATCGGAGTGTAACCGCCGGGCTTAGGTGCCGGGGGAGCAAGTCAACGAGGAGTTCCTGCTGGGGGCGGTTCGTGACGGCTGAGGCGCGCGAGGTTGATATCGTGGGGCTCGGCGCCCAAGGCGACGGCATCGCCGAGACGGCGGGCGAGCGGATCTACATTCCCTACGCGCTGCCTGGGGAGCGATGGCGCTTCGTCGACGATGGCCGTCCCGAGATGCTGCGCCCGCATCCGGCGAGAGCCACCCCGGTGTGCCCGCACTTCGGCAGCTGTGGGGGGTGCGTGGCTCAGCACATGCCCGACGCGCTCTACGTCGCCTGGAAGCGCGCCATTGTCGCCGACGCTTTCGGTCATCGGAGCATCGACGCGCCGATCGGCGACCTTGTCCGCGTGCCGCTTGCTAGCCGGCGCCGCATCACCGTCTATGCCCGGCGCGACCGCAAGAGCGTCCGCCTCGGTTTCTACCGCGCCGCCACCCACTACATCATGGACATTGCGGAGTGCCCGATCGCCGAGCCGCAACTGGTGGCCGCCTTGCCGGCGCTGCGCGAGATGGTGGAGCCGCTGCTCACCGGCCAGGCCGAGGCCGGAATCAACATGCTGGCGACGCCCGCCGGCGTCGATGTGAGCATCATCTTCATCTACCTGGGCTCGGTGCGGCAGCATTATCCGCGCATGGTCGCGGTGGCGGCGCAACACGGCTTCGCGCGCCTCACCGTCGAACGCGACACGCTGCTGCTGGCTCGACAGCCGGTGGTCGCCCTTGGCGGAGTCGATGTCGCGGTGCATCCCGAGGCGTTCATGCAGGCCGTGGAAGCCTCGGAGCGCGAGATGGTTCGGCTGGTGCTGGACGCGACGGCGAAGGCAAAGCGCGTCGCGGACCTCTTCTGCGGCATCGGCACGTTCACCTTTCCTCTGGCGCGGAAGGCGCGCGTTCTGGCCGTTGACGACGATGCGGATGCCATTGCGGCGCTGTCGGCGGCGGCCCGACGCGCGCAAGGCCTCAAGCCGATCGAGACCAAAATGCGCGATCTCTTCCGCATGCCGCTGTCGGCCAAAGAGCTGGAAGGCTTCGATGCCGTGGTGTTCGACCCCGCCCGCTCGGGCGCCTCAGCCCAGGCCGAGCAGCTCGCGCGATCCAAGGTGCCGATCGTGGCCGCCATCTCCTGCAATCCCGCGACCCTCGCGCGCGATGCCCGGATCCTCGTCGACGGCGGCTATCGCCTGCGTGGCGTGACGCCCATCGACCAGTTCCTTTTCTCCGCCCACGTGGAGGCCGTCGCGGTTTTCGAGCGCGCCGGCTAGCGGGTCCGCGGCCCGCTTGTTCCCGCCTGCGCCTTTTGCTAGACGTGCGGGCCTGCTGAACGCGGTCGTGGCGGAATTGGTAGACGCACTAGCTTGAGGGGTTAGCGCCGCAAGGCGTGGAGGTTCGAGTCCTCTCGACCGCACCAGCGATACCCAACCCCTTGGAGGCATTCAACTCCTTGATTGGCCTCACTTATTGCCACCTGCTCGCCACGGTTCCGTGCTGCAAGAGCGAGGGTGCAACATGGTTGGACCCCCAAAAGCTGTCGAACGTGATGCAGCTCCGCTACGAGACGCAGGATGCGCTCGTCCACGATACGGTGCTCGAGGAAGCGGATGATGCAACTGTGCTCATGACATCCAAGAGGCTCTGGGTGTCCGCGTCGAGCACCCAGCTCACCCTTCTCCGCTCCGGGTAGATGCCGCCCTGGAGAGCGTCGCGAGCTCGCATGTTGCTGCAGGTCGAACGCGCGGACGCAACGGTCTCGGTTGAGCGCGATCCTCCGTACCAAAAGTGATCTCGGGGGAAGCGCGCCGGTTGTGGGCTGCATCCCATCGTGCCGGTTTGCTCTTCGTTCGGGTGTCTGGTACCGCTACCATAGTCTGATTGGCGCAACGGCGCACCGCGCGATGAAGGCGGCTCCTTTCGAGATGCCGGCGAACAGGCGGTCGCGAAACCCGGCGCGGTCGATGACTGATGCCGGGCTCAGGAGCGCATGCAAGAACAGGTTCGTGACCAGGCGATGACGTGGTCTCTTGCGAAACCGAAAACATAGAACTCAAGGGAGGAAATCATGACTTGGACAGCAATGCGGCGGACCTTGCTCATGGCGGCGGTGCTCGGCCTTGCCGGCGGGGCGTCCGCTACCGCGCAGACCACGGAGGTGAAGGTCGGACTAATCGCGCCGATGTCGGGCCCCTGGGCCCGGCAGGGCGACCTGATGCTCAAGGGCGCCAATCTCGCCATCGATGACATCAACAAGGCCGGGGGCATCAAGGCGCTCGGCGGCGCCAAGCTGAAGCTGATCATATTCGACGCCGGCGACAGCGTGGAGAAGGCTAAGAACGCGGCGCAACGGATGGTGGCGCAGGAGCCCGATCTTATCGGTGCAACCGGCGCCTGGTTGTCGAGCTTCACCCTCGGCGTCACCGAAGTGACCGAGCGTGCCGAGCTTCCTATCCTGACGCTGTCGTACTCGGATCAGATCACGGCGCGCGGCTTCAAGTATGTGTTCCAAACCTCGCCGACAGGTGGGGCGCAGGCCAACAGCGCGCTACCGGCCCTCGTCAAGCTGGCCGAAACCGCATCCGGCAAGAAGCCGGAAACGGTTGCCATCATCATGGACAATACGGCAGCGCCGATGAGCTTCGCCAAACCCATGCGTGAGGGCGGGATCGCGAAACTCGGCCTCAAGCTCGTGGTCGACGAGACCTTCACACCGCCGCTGTCGGACTGCACGCCACTCGTTCAGAAGGTGCGATCGAGCCGCCCGGATTTCTTGCTCCTGCTGCCGACGGCGATCCCCGACGACAAGATGTGCCTCGAGAAGATGCACGAGTTCGGCCTCGGGCGCGGGCGGATACCGGTCATCTCCAATGGCGCGCACATCGCCGCGCCCGACATGCTCAAGAACCTCGGCAAAGACCTGCTCGAAGGCGTCATGACGATCGTCGCCAACTGGGGCTCCAAGGGCCAGGAGCAGATCATCAAGGAGTTCATTGCCAAGACCGGTGAGCCCTGGATTACCCAGGACTCGCTGTCGACCTACGGTGATATGCTGATCTTCAAGGACGCGCTGGAGAAGGCGGCCTCCGCCGACCGGCGCAAGGTCGCCGAGGCGATTCGCGGCATGGATACCACCGAAGGCCCCGCAAAGTATTTCCCAGGTGGCCGGGTCAAGTTCGACGACAATGGTCGGCGCGTCGGTGCTGATGTTGTTGTCGTGCAGTGGCAGAACGGGGTGCCGGTCACCGTCTATCCCGAAGCCTCGGCCATGGCGCAGCCCGTCTGGCCAAAGCGGTGAGGGCATTCTGTGCCGGCAGCTGCTCCACCTTCCCCGCAAGCGGGGGAGGTCGAGGGGCGAAGCTCGTTGAGAGGGGGCCTGCAGCGATGGCCCCCTCTCAACGTCTTGCCAGCGAGCGGCGAGGGCTACGAGCCCACGTGATCGAGCGCCGCCAGAAGATGGGGGCGAAACGCGGGATAGTTCTCGATCATCGGAAAGTGGCCCATGCCTTTCATGATGGTGAGCCGGGAGCCGGGTATGGCCGCAGCCACCGCCTCGCTCATCTGCGGCGTGCAGGAATAGTCGTATTCGCCGGTAAGCAGCGCGACCTTGCAGCGGTTCGTATCGATACGGTTGAGGTCCTCGCGCGCGTCCCAGTCGAGGCTGTAGAAGTAGACATCGCCCTGATAGACGCCCGGGCCGGACTGGCTGTAGTACCACCAGTTTTCTCGCCGGCTCGCCTCGGGACTCAGAGGCGAGTTGAGGCCGTAGGTGTAGCTCGCGCACAGCTCCCCGCCGTGGATCGCGGGATGATGCAGGAACTCGTTGTAGCGGCCCGGCGCGTAGGCCGAGCTCTCGAGCCCGACGACGCCGCTGAGCTCGTCTTGAAACTCCGCGGCGATCTTCAGAACGATTGCCCCGCCCATCGAGCAGCCCAGGACTACCGGCCGCTCGAGTCCGAGTGCCAGCCAGACCGCGCGGACCATCTCCAGATAGGAGGCCGTGGTCAGGCGATACTTCTCGAGCCACCAGCCGTCCGGCGGCGTGGATCGCCCGTGGTAGGGCAGATCGAAGGCCACGACACGGAAGCGGTCGGTCACATCGGCGTCGTTCAAGACATGGCGATATTGCCGGCTGTCGGCGCCAGCGGTGTGGAGGCACAGTAGTGGCATGCCCCGGCCGGCCTCCTCGACGTACACACGATGCTTTGCACCATCGAGTCGGACGGAGAGATAGCGTCCCATGATCGGCTCGAACTCAGGCATCGGGTGCTCCGGTCTCGCGCATGATGTTCATCATCCGGTGCAGCGCGCGCGCGTTTTGCATGGCGAGAAGGCCGTCGCCTTCGAGGACGAACTCGGGGACCCGCATCAGCATGGCGAAGAAATCGTGAAACAAGGGCGGGGGATTGGGGCTCAGAAACTTGCGCCAGACCGCCACTGGCGCTCTGAACCCGAACAACACGCGCGTATCGAGCCGGGGCGCGACCACCACCTCGACGATGCGTCCCTTGTCGACCTTCAGGGCATAGCGGGTCTCCCCGAAGGCCAGTGCGAAGGTCGTCGTGAACCAGTCGCCGACGACGGCAAGCTCGGGATCGGAATTGACGCGTGCGCGAAAGCGCTCGAACCATTCAGGGCCGGGGTAGTCGCTCATATCGGTCCCATCGATGCTGCCTCGATCGACGATCCTACAGCAAATCTCGGGGTCTGGGGCTGCTTCCACAATTCGCCGCGACCCGCACCCACGAGAAGGGCTGGAGCATGACCGACTGGCAATGGGCCATCGTCGATTTGTTTCAGGCGCTTGCGGCGGGCCTGCTGGTCGGCGGTACCTACGGCCTGATGTGCGTGGGGCTCGGCATCATCTTCGGCGTCATGCGCGTCGTGAACTTCGCCCAGGGCGATTTCATGATGGTGGGCATGTACATCGCCTATTATCTGGTGACGGGGTTCGGCGTTCTTGCATTCTTGGGGCCCTATGCCGCTCCGATCGTCGGCGCCGTGCTCGCCGGCCCGATTGTCTTCGTCGTGGGGTGGCTGCTGCATCGCTTCTTGATCGCGCATGTCACGGGCGCGCGCGTGGTCTCGGCCGAGGCGGAGGGTCACTACACGCAGATCATCCTGACGCTGGGCGTGGCGCTGGTGCTGGCGAATGGCGGATTGATCCTGTTTGGCTCCCAGCCGCTCTCCGTGCAGACGCCGCTTTCACGCCAATCTTGGGAGATCGGCCCCGTCTTCCTCAACCAGGCACGGTCGGTAAGCTTCCTCATCGCCGTCCTCGTCGCGATGGGGCTTTACATGTTCCTCAAGCGATCCAACTTGGGCAAGGCGCTGCGGGCCGCCGCGGACAATCCGATTGCTGCCGCCTACGTCGGCGTTGATGTCGACCGTGCGCATCGGCTGGCATTCGGGCTGGGCGTCGGCATCACCGCGGTGGCGGGTGGGCTGATCGCCAGCACGCAATCCTTCCAACCCTACATCGGCTTCGATTTCGTCATCGTCATGTACGCCGGCGTGGTGCTCGGCGGCATGGGCAGCATCCTCGGCGCGTTCTGGGGCGGCCTGACCATCGGCCTCGTGCAGCAGATGTCGACCCTCGTCCTGCCTTATCAGTTGCAGAACACCGCCATCTTTGTCGTCTTCCTCCTGATCATTTTCCTCCGGCCGCAGGGGATGTTCGGGCGCGTGTGGGAGCGAACCTGATGACTGGCGGGCGGCCGGCCATGCGCAAGCAGTATGTCGCTATTGCCGCCTTTGCCGCGGTCTATCTGCTGCTGGGCCTGCTCGTGCGCAATTCCTACTACCAACTGATCATGACGCTCGTCCTGCTGTGGGGGACGATGGGCCTCAGCTGGAACATGCTCAGTGGCTACAGCGGCATGATCTCGTTCGGGCACGCCGCGTTCTTTGGCCTTGGCGGCTATACGATGACGATTGCCTTCGTCAAGTTCGGCATCTCGCCGTGGCTCGGCATTCCGCTCGGCATGCTGGTCGGCGTGGCTGCCGGCATCGTCATCGGCGTGCCGACCTTCCGGTTGCGCGGTCACTACTTCGCACTGTCGATGCTCGCTTATCCCCTGGCGATGCTCTACGTGTTCGAGTGGCTCGGTTATCAGGAGGTAACCTTGCCGATGATGCGCGAGGCGCCCGCGCTCTATGCCCAGTTCAACGATCAGCGCGCGTATATGGCGATCGCCCTCGTGCTGATGGTCGCGTGCATGGTCGTTTCCCTGCACGTCGAGCGCTCGCGCTTCGGCATGTCGCTGCTGGCCATCAAGCAGAACGAGCCGGCGGCGGAGGCGGCCGGCGTCAACGCCCTGCGCTGGAAGCTGCTTGCCATCATGCTGAGCGCGGCGATGGCAGCTGCGGCCGGCGCCCTTTATGCCGTTGTCCTCCTGGTCGTCACGCCGCAATCCATGTTCGGCGTTCTCGCTTCCGCACAAGCGCTCATCGTCGCCTTGTTCGGCGGTGTCGGCGTGTATTGGGGACCGGTGATCGGCGCCGCGGTCCTCGTGCCGCTCGCCGAGACGCTGCACGCCGAGCTCGGCCACATCGTCCCGGGCATCCAGGGCGTGGTCTACGGCCTCGCCATCATCGGCATCATTCTCCTGGCGCCGGATGGCATCTACTGGCGAATCCGCGATCGCTTGGTGGCACGCCAAGCGGCTCCCGGTAAGGACGTATTGCCGCCAGCACGAGCAGCCGGTCCCGTGCCGGCTGCGATCGCGAGCAGGACTGATGCAGGATCACCCAAGTCGGGAGCGATCGATGCCGCGCCTAGAACGCGAGGCCGGCCCTTGCTCGAGCTGGATGGCGTCATGCGGACATTCGGCGGCCTCAAGGCGGTCGACGGGCTCAGCCTGAGCGTCGCCGAGGGGGAAATCCATGGCATCATTGGGCCCAACGGTGCCGGCAAGACGACGCTGTTCAATGTGATCAATGGCTTCCTGCCTGCCAACGCCGGCAGCATCAGGTTCGCCGGCGCCGAGCTGCTGGGCTTGAAGCCGCATCGCGTCTGTCGCCGCGGCATCGGCCGCACGTTCCAGGTCGTGCGCGCCTTCGCGCGCATGAGCGTGCTCGAGAACGTCGTCATAGGCGCTTACGTCGGCGCCCCGACGGACCGTGACGCTGAGCGGCTGGCCTTCGACGCGCTCGATCGCGTGGGTCTCGCCGGTGATCGGGCCTACGCCATTGCCGGCGGCCTGACCATCAATCAGCTCAGGCTGATGGAGCTCGCTCGCGCGCTCGCGCCGCGCCCCCGGCTGCTCCTGCTCGACGAGACGCTCGCAGGCCTGGCGCACGAAGAGCTCGAGGAAATGCTCGGCATCATCAGGCAGGTAAATCGTGAAGGCGTAACCATCGTCATCATCGAGCACACGATGCATGCCATGGTGAAGCTCGCCGATCATTTCAGCGTGCTCGATCACGGCAAACTGATCGCCAGCGGCCCCCCGGCCGAGGTCGTGAGGAGCGCGGCCGTAATCGAGGCGTATCTCGGCAAGAAGTGGGTGGATCGTGCTCAGCATCCGGTCGCTTAGCGTCGCCTATGGCGGCCTGCAGGCATTGCGCGATGTCTCGCTCGAGGTTGCACGCGGTCAGTTCGTCGCGGTGGTCGGATCGAACGGCGCCGGCAAGTCCACGTTGTTCAAGACCATCTCCGGGACCGTCGCGCCGTTTTCTGGCGAGATCGCCTACAACAATCGCAACCTGCTCAGCGTTTCGCCGGCCGAGCGCGCCCAGCTCGGCATCGCCCACGTGCCCGAGGGCCGCCAGGTCTTCGCCTCCATGACGGTCATGGAAAACCTGGAGATGGGAGCTTACACACGCAACGGCCGCAGCCGATGGGCGCAGCTGCTGCCCACCATTCTCGAGCTATTCCCCGTGCTTGCCGATCGCCGCGACCAGCTCGCCGGCACGCTGTCGGGCGGCGAGCAGCAAATGCTGGCGATCGGTCGCGGTCTCGCCTCGGCACCCGAGCTCCTCATGCTGGACGAGCCGTCGATGGGGCTCGCGCCAGCCGTCGTCGACTTGATTTTCGAGCGCATCCAGCAGGTGCATCGCGAGCACGGGCTCACCATCCTGCTGGTCGAGCAGCGGGTGGCGGAGGCGCTCGAGGCTTGCGACCGCGGCTATGTCCTGGAGACCGGGAGGGTCGTGCTGGAGGGATCGCACGATGCACTGATGGCTGATGCGAGGGTAAGACGGGCCTATCTCGGGATGTAGCCTACAGGTGGGCGGCATTCCGATCCTCTGCCCGATGCGCGAACAGCTATACGAGAAGACGCTGTGAAGCCATGCGGGCCCAACCCGCTTCACCTCGGACCTTCCGGCTGTCCGAGGGGGTGGCAGGGTTGCTGCTGGTCTTGCCCGCGCGCATCCTCATCAGCGCCGACGAGCTCAGAACCTTGGCGGTCGGCATCGCCGATCTTTACAACGCTTCGGTCGTTGACTGGGGAATGATCATGGCCGCGGGGCTCCTCGTCCTCACGCCGGTGCTGGGCGTCTTCTTCGTTATCCAGAAGTAGATGGTCGCCGGTCTAGGCGCCGGGGCTCTCGAGGGTTGAGCAACTTGGATGGCCGATGACACCCGAACGGCCCAAGACTTTCTCGGTGCAAGAGATTGACCAGGCATCGTCGAAGCGGGCGCCCACGTGCCTCTATTGCATCTGGTCGCGGTCAACCTGCAGACCTCGTTCATGACGCCGCCTTTCGGCGCGACGCTGTTCTACATGAAGGGCACGGTGCCGCCGGGGGTCACCATGACGGACGTGTACCGCGGCATGTACCCGTTCGTGGCATTGCAGGTC
>DATEVP010000503.1:0-2501 GCA_035258465.1 Hyphomicrobiaceae bacterium | reverse complement strand
TGATGAGCGGCAGCAGGATCCAGTTGCTGACGACGACGATGAAGAGGCCGAAGATCGAGCCCGACGTGTCGTGAGGCCAGGTCAGGGCGGCGCAATTGCGCCTCCGTGCCACCGCAAGTGCCAGATTTGACTTGCGGTTGTGGCCTGAGCGGCCCATATACGGCCGGTCCATTCCGCGTCGGAAAAAGCATTTTTGTGGCGGGCTCCGGAACCGGAGAGTGCGCTCGGCGCGTGCCAACAGGAGAGTGCATGGCCAAGGAAGAGATGCTGGAATTCGAAGGCGTTGTCGCCGAGGTGCTGCCCGACGCGCGCTGCCGCGTGAAGCTCGATAACGGCCACGAGGTGGTGGCCTACACCTCGGGCCGCATGAAGAAGAACCGCATCCGCATCCTGGCCGGCGACAAGGTGACCGTCGAGATGACGCCCTACGATCTGGACAAGGGGCGCATCAATTTCCGTCACAAGGATACGCGCGCGCCTGCGCCGGGCAGCGGCCAGCGCCGGCCCCCGCAGCGGCGCTTCCGCTAGGTTGTCATGGTCGGGCTTGTCCCGACCATCCACCCTTCCTCATGCTCCAGCACCAGTGGATAGATGGGTCCTCGGGACAAGCCCGAGGATGACACATCAATGCTCGCAGCACGCCGATGAGCCGGGCTAGGATCACGCCGAGAACCAGCACCTCGGGAGGATCGCAATGGGCGTCCCCAAGATCGTGATCGACCATGGCGCGCCGAAGCTGAAGGGCGTCACGGCCGAGGAGTGGCGGACGCGCGTGGAGCTCGCCGCCTGCTACCGCATCTTCGCCCACCTCGGCTGGACCGAGATGATCTACAATCACATCACCCTGCGCGTGCCGGGCCCCGAGCGGCACCTGCTGATCAACCCGTTCGGGCTGCACTACACCGAAATTGCCGCCTCCAACCTCGTCAAGATCGATCTCGACGGCAACATCCTCTCCGATAGCAAGTGGCCGATCAATCCGGCGGGGCTGGCGCCGCATGCCACCGTGCACCGGCATATCGACAAGGCGCATTGCGTGATGCACACGCACACCACCGCCGGGCTGGCGGTGGCCTGCACCAGGGGTGGGCTGTCGATGACGAATTTCTATTCCGCCCAGCTTTATGGGAAGGTCGCCTACCACGACTTCGAGGGCATCACCGTCAACCCCGAGGAAGGCCCGCGCATGCTGGCGGCCATGGGCGGCAAGCCGATCCTGGTGCTGCGCAACCACGGGCTGCTGGCCTGGGGCGAGACGCTGCCGCAGGCGTTTGCGCACCTGTGGACCATCCAGCGCGCCTGCGAGATCCAGGTGGCGGCGAGCGCCATGGGCGATGAGCTGATCGAGATCGGCAGGGGCGCGCTGGAGCAGGCGACGCGCGTGTCCTTGCAGTTCGATCCCAAGTACGGCGCCGGCGTCGACATGTTCAACGCGCTGATCCGCCAGATCGACCGCAAGGACCAGTCCTACAGGAGCTGAAGGCGCTCGGTGTCCATGCGTGTGATCGTCATCGGCGCGGGGGCGGTTGGCGGCTGGCTCGCCGGAGCGCTGGCGCGTGGCGGGGCCGAGGTGGGGCTGGTGGCGCGCGGGGCGACGCTCGATACGATCCGCGCGGACGGCCTGACGCTGGTCGAGAAGGAACGGCGCGAGACGTTCCGCCTTGCCGTCGCGGAGCGTGCGACCGATCTGCCGCGCGCCGACGCCGTCATCGTGGCGGTCAAGACCTATGCCTTCGCCGACGCGATCGCTGCCGCGGCGCCGGCGCTGGCGCATGGGCCCATGCTGGTGACCGCCATGAACGGGCTGCCGTGGTGGTTCCTGGACGGCCTGGCGGGGCCGCTGGCGAACCAGCACCTCGAGTCGGTCGATCCCGGTGGCAAGGCGGCGCGCTTGCTCAAGGACGTGCGAAGGGTCGGTGCCGTGGCGCACGTGTCCTCCCGCGCCGAGGCGCCGGGCGTGATCCGGGTCGCGGGAGTGGACCGGCTGATCCTGGGCGAGCCGGACGGCAAGACCTCGGCGGGAACGGCGCAGCTTGCACGACTGCTCGTTGCGGGCGGCGTGCCGGCGCCGGTCACGGCCGACATTCGGCTCGAGATCTGGGCCAAGCTCTGGGGCAACATGAACATGAACCCGGTGAGCGCGCTGACGCGGCTGACCGCGCGCCCGATCCTGGGCGACCCGCGGCTCTCCGACCTCGTGCGCGGCATGATGACCGAGTTCACAGACCTCGGCGCCCGCATCGGGCTTACGCTGCCGATGACGGTGGACGAGCGCCTGGTCGTCACGCGCCGGCTCGGCGACTTCCGCACCTCCATGCTCAACGACCTGGAGGCGGGGCGGCCGCTGGAGGTCGAGGGCCTGCTGGGCGTGGTGGTGGAGATGGCCGACAAGCTGGGTGAGCCGGTGCCGATGAGCCGCGCCGTCTATGCCTTGGCGCGCGCGATCGATGCGGGTGCCCAGAGGACCTAGAACTTCTTGTTTATGCCCGCCTGCTTAAGCG
>DATEVP010000502.1:0-3716 GCA_035258465.1 Hyphomicrobiaceae bacterium | reverse complement strand
TACACCCAACCGCTTTGGATCGGCCGCGATCGTCAACAGCGTGTCGGCGCTCGCCTTGAACAGCAGATCGTAGATCACCGCCTTGTTCTGGAATGCGATGGCGCCGATGCGCGGCGGCAGCGTGAACACGACATGGAAGTACGGCACCTCCAACAGCTCGGCCTGGCGCGCCTCCAGCCACTCGCGTGCTTGGCTGCCTTGGCACTTCGGGCAGTGCCGATTACGGCAACTAATGGGCGTCGCCCATTAGTTGCCTTATGGGCAAAGCCAGTAATGGGGAGCTGGCGTGGTGACACCGGCATTTTCCTGTGAATCTCTGCACTTCTTGTCTCCATAACTGAGTGCGCCCGCGGCCCCGTCTGTTCGGTCAATGATGGCCGGTCACAAGCGGGGACGAACATGTTGGAGACCTACTTCTCGGCATCGAAGATGCTGGGGCATCTGCGGAGCGGACCAAGCGGGCCGTACCTCGACGGCTTCGCAGCATCACTCGAACGGCAAGGCTACAGCCCAGACACAGCCGTGCGCTATTTGCGGGCTGCAGCCCACGTCGGCCACGTCATGATCGAGCGCGGCGCAAGCATGCGCGCCATCGATCTGGCGGCGTTCGGCGAGCACCTGCGCAGCTGCCGGTGTCCACGCGCCAAAGGCGGCCGGCGCAATCATCACACCATCTACGGTGCCAAACTCTTTCGCCGACACCTTGTTGAACTCGGCGTCTGCCGCTCCGTGGCCGTGGTAGCGGCGCCCGCCGAGCCGAAGTTGGTCGCCGACTTCAAGGCATGGTTGCGCAAGCATCGGGGTGCATCCGATGCCACCATCAGGCTCTACGCACGTGACGCTGCCGGCATGATGACGGCGCTCGGATCGGACCCGGCTGGCTGGCAGCCGGCCGACGTCCGCAGCTACTTCATGGAATGCGCCAGAAAATGCAGGCGTGGAACGGTCGAGAAGATCACGACCAGCGTGCGGGCGTTCCTGCGGTACCTCGCTGTCGAGGGCCGCTGCCGGGCCGGCCTCGACAGCGCCGTTCCGGCTTACGCTCATTGGCAGCTTGCCGACATGCCGCGGTATCTGTCGGCCGAGCAGGTCAACCGGCTGATCGCTGCCTGTGACGGTGACAAGAGTGCCCACCGGCGGGATCGCGCAATCGTGCTGCTATTGGCCCGCCTTGGGCTGAGGGCCGGCGACGTTGCGCACCTGCGCCTCGACGATATCGAGTGGCAGACGGGCTCGCTGCGGGTCACGGGCAAGTCGCGCACCGAGGTCCGCCTGCCGTTGCCGCAAGACGTCGGGGATGCGATCGCCGGCTATCTCGAATGCCGGCCGTCCTATCCAAGCGATCGCGTGTTCCTGAGCACGATCGCGCCATGCCGACCATTCGAGAACGGCGGCGGCATCTCCTCGTTGGTGAAGCGCCTCATGAAGCGGGCCGGCATCATGACACCCGTCAAAGGGGCGCACGTCCTGCGACACACCGCAGCGACCGAGATGCTGCGCCACGGCGTTCCACTCGAGAAGATCGGCCTGGTGCTGCGGCATCGCGGTGTCGACACGACGGCCATCTACGCCAAGGCGGATGTTGCGCTGCTGAAGCAGGTCGCACAGCCCTGGCCGGAGGTGCTGTGATGCTCAACACCATCGAGACCTATCTCGCCCTACGACGTGCCGCGGGCTTCGCGATGTCGACCGCGGAGTACCTGCTGAAGAGCTTTGCCGCCTTCGCCGCCGAGCACGGGCAGACGCATGTTGAGACGCAAACGGCGATCGAATGGGCGGCACTTAGTCCGACCGTGGCGCAACGTGACGCCCGGCTCAAAGCTGTCTGCCGCTTCGCACGCCATGTCCAGGTGGAGGATGCGCGGCATGAACTGCCACCGGCCCGTCACTTCGGCGCCCGCAAGAGGCGCCCCCTACCGCACATCTACTCGGCCGACGAGATCAATCGGCTGGTCAAGGCCGCGCTGCTGCTTCGGCCCAAGGGCGGCATGCGCCCGCTGACGCAAGCGACCTTGATCGCGCTGCTCTCGGCCACCGGATTGCGCATCTCCGAAGCCCTGAAGTTGACGGTCGCCGACGTGACGGCCGATGGGCTTCTGATCCGCGAGACCAAGTTCCGCAAGACCCGGCTGGTGCCACTGCACGACACGGCAGCAGCACGCCTGGCACGCTATCTGGCGCGTCGCCAGCCGTGCTCGCACAACGAGTCGGTGTTCATCAACGAGCGTGGTCAGGCACTGCGCTACATCGCGGTCAAAGAGACCTTCGACAGGCTGGTCGTCACGGCCGGCGTCCGATCGAGAACGACCCGCCGTCCGCGTCTGCACGATCTGCGGCACACGTTCGCGGTGCGTGCGCTGCAGGGCAGCCCGTCCGGCCGGAACAGGTGCGGGGCGCATATGGCAGCGCTTGCGACCTACATGGGCCACGTCAACATCTACGCGACCTACTGGTATCTGGAGGCCACCGCCGAGCTTATGCGCGACGTCGCTGCCGCCGGCGAAGGGTTCCTGTGTGGGGGAGAGCGCTCATGACGCCGATCGCACCTCTCATCGAAGCGTTCCTGCGCGAGACGCTCGCCCGACAGCGGGGCGTCAGCCGACACACGCAAGCCTCCTATGCCCTGAGCTTCCAGCTGCTGTTCGAGTTCGCCGCCAAGCGCCTGAAGGTATCGCCGTCAGCGCTGGCGCTGGAGCAGATCGATGCTCGCCTGGTCAGCGCCTTCCTCGAGCACTTGGAAGATGCGCGCAAGAACGCGGCCGTGACGCGCAATGTGCGGCTGGCGGCCATCAAGTCGTTCTTCCGCTTCCTCGAGTACCGGCAACCGGCCGCCCTGGAGCAGATCCGCCGCGTCCTGGCGATCCCGTTCAAGAAGACGGATCGGCGTCTGGTCCCGTATCTTCTGCGCGAGGAGTTGCAAGCCGTGCTCGATGCTCCCGATCCTGCAACGCGGGAGGGCGTCCGGGATAGGGCCATGATGCATCTGGCCGTCTGTGCGGGCCTGCGCGTCTCCGAGCTGACGAGCCTGAAGATCGAGGACATCGATCTGCCGTCGATGAGCATCCGCGTTCTCGGCAAGGGGCGACGGGAACGGACGCTCCCCTTGTGGAAGGCCACAGCGACAGCACTGCGTGCCTGGCTTGCGGTCCGCGGCAAGCCCACAGTGCCCGAGGTGTTCGTCACCGTCCGGGGAGGGCCGATGAGCCGATGGGGCTTTGCCTATCTGCTCAAGCAGCACGCCGCGACCGCGGCTCACAAGCAGCCCGGTCTCGCCAAGAAGCGCGTCTCGCCTCACGTGCTCAGGCACACCTGCGCGATGACCGTTCTGCAGGCGACGCAGGACATCAGGAAAGTGTCGCTATGGCTGGGCCATGCCACGCTGATGACGACCGAGGTCTACACGCGCGGCGACCCGACCGAGAAGCTCGATGCCATGGAGGCGATCGTTCCGCCGCAACTGCGGCGCGGAACCTTCAAGCCATCCGACAAGCTGATCGCGCTCCTCAAGTGCGCCTCGTAATGGTGAGCCGGGTTGGCGGCGGCTGCGGCCGGAACGCGATCAAGTCGCCGCCAGCTCCCCATTACTGGCTTTGCCCATAACGCAGCTAATGGGCGTCGCCCATTAGTTGTGGTAATCGGCACTGCCCGAAGTGCCAAGGCAGCCAAGCACGCGAGTGGCTGGAGGCGCGCCAGGCCGAGCTGTTGGAGGTGCCGTA
>DATEVP010000501.1:0-3184 GCA_035258465.1 Hyphomicrobiaceae bacterium | reverse complement strand
ACCAGCTGCCCGAGATCGCGCCGCCGACCATCACCGTCACAACCAGCTACCCCGGTGCCAGCGCGCAGACCGTCGCCGATACGGTGGCGGCGCCCATCGAGCAGGAGATCAACGGCGTCGAGGGCATGATCTACATGGCCTCGCAGTCGACCGCCGACGGCAACCTGTCGATCACCGTCACCTTCGACGTGGGCACCGACATCGACAAGGCGCAGGTGCTGGTGCAGAACCGCGTCAGCGCCGCCGAGCGCCGCCTGCCCGAGGAGGTGCGCCGCAACGGGCTCACCGTGCGCAAACGCTCGCCGGACCTGCTGCTGGCGATCCACCTGATCTCGCCCGACAACACCTACGACCAGGTCTACATCTCCAACTACGGCCTGCTCAACGTGCGCGACAAGCTGATGCGGCTCTACGGCGTCGGCGACGTGTGGATGTTCGGCGTGCGCGAGTACTCCATGCGCATCTGGCTCGACCCGGAGCGCATTGCGCTGCGCGGCCTGACGGCCGAGCAGGTATTGGAGGCCTTGCGCGCCCAGAACGTGCAGGTGGCGGGCGGCGCGCTGGGTGAGCCGCCGGTCGACCGCGACAACGCGTTCCAGGTGTCCTTGCAGATGAAGGGGCGCCTGCGGACCGCCGACGAGTTCGAGGACATCATTGTAAAAATCGGCACCGACGGGCGCGTCGTCCGCGTCAAGGATATCGCCCGCGTCGAGCTGGGCGCGCTCAGCTACTCGGCCAAGGGCTACGCCGACCGCTACCCGGCCGTCGTCATCATCATCGACCAGCTGCCCGGCTCCAACGCCGTGGCCGCCACCAATGGCATCAAGGAGGCGATGGCCGACATGGCCAAGAGCTTCCCCAAGGGGCTCGAATACCGCATCACCTACAATCCGACCGAGTTCATCGAAGTCTCGATCAAGAAGCTCTACGTCACGATCCTGGAGGCGACCGGGCTGGTGGTGCTGGTCGTGCTGCTGTTCCTCAAGACCTGGCGCGCCACCCTCGTTCCCGTCGTCGCCATCCCGGTGTCGCTGATCGGCACGTGCGCGGTGATGCAGGCGTTCGGTTTCTCGCTCAACATGCTCACCTTGTTCGGGCTGGTGCTGGCGGTGGGCATCGTCGTCGACGATGCGATCGTGGTGGTGGAGAACGTCGAGCGCAAGCTCAAGGAGGGCCTCTCGCCCTTGCAGGCTGTGCGCGTCTCCATGGACGAGGTGGGCGCGGCGCTCATCGCCATCGCGCTGGTGCTCATGGCCGTGTTCGTGCCGACCGCGTTCATCGGCGGCATCACCGGCCAGTTCTACCGCCAGTTCGCCATCACCATCGCGACGGCGACCGCCATCTCCCTCTTCCTCTCGTTGACGCTGAGCCCGGCGCTGTGCGCGCTGCTGTTCCGGCCGCATCAGGCGCACGCGCATGCGTCCCCGATCATGGTTCCCGTGCACGCCTTTTTCCGCCTGTTCGACCGGGGCTTCGACGCGGTCGCGCGCGGCTACGGGCGGCTGGTGGGCGGCCTCGCACGCGGATGGGTCGTGGTACTTGTCGCGTATGTGTGTCTCATCGGCTTTGCCGGGTGGTTCGTTCCGCGTCTGCCGACGGGATTCATTCCGAATCTCGACCGCGCCATCCTGATCCTCTCGATCCAGCTGCCGCCGGGCGCATCGCTGGCCCGCACCGACGCCGTCGTGCAGCGGGCGATCGAGGCGACGCTGGCAACGCCGGGGGTCAAATATTCGAATGCGTTCGCGGGCCGCAACGGCGCCACCTTCACCGCGGCAACCAACGCGGGCCTGCTGTTCCTCGTGCTCGAGGACTTCGAGGAGCGCCACCGCCGGGGCTTGACCATCGACAGGATCGCCCAGGATGTCCGCGGCAGGCTCGCGCAGATCGAGGAGGCGCAGGCGTTCGTGTTCATTCCGCCGCCGGTGCGCGGGATGGGCGCCGCCGCCGGCTTCTCCATGCGGCTGCAGGACACCACCGGCATGCCCGCCGACGCGTTCGCGCGCATCACCCAGGAGTTCGTCGCGGAGGCGAACCGCGCTCCGGGCATCGCCAACACCTTCACGACCTTTTCGGCGTCGACCCCGCAGGTCTACGTGGACGTCGACCGCGACAAGGCGCAGATGCTCAAGGTGCCCGTCACCAACATCTTCGAGGCCATGCGCGTGTTCATGGGCTCCGCCTACGTCAACGACTTCAACATGTTCGGGCGGACCTATCGCGTCACGGCGCAGGCCGGCGGCGACTACAGGCTCGATCCGCAAAGCGTGTCCAAGATCAGGGTGCGCAGCACCGACGGGCAGATGGTGCCGCTCGGCAGCCTCGTGACGTTCCGGGAGATCGCAGGGCCGGAGCGGGTGCCGCGCTACAACCTGTTCCCGGCCGCCGAGGTCAACGGCACGGCGCGACCGGGGGTGAGCTCCGGGCAGGCGCTGCAGATCATGCGCGAGCTTGCGGCCGACAAGCTGCCGCAAGGCGTCACCTTCGAGTGGACGGACCTGTCCTACCAGGAGGCCAAGGTCGGGCGCACGGGGTACTACATCTTCGTGCTGGGCGTGGTGTTCGTGTTTCTCGCGCTCGCCGCGCAGTACGAGAGCTGGTCGCTGCCGCTCGCCATCATGCTGATCGTGCCGATGTGCCTGCTCTCGGCCGCCTTCGGCGTGTGGCTGCATGGGCGCGAGATCAACATCCTCACCCAGATCGGCTTCGTCGTGCTGATCGGCCTGGCGGCCAAGAACGCCATTCTGATCGTGGAGTTCGCGCGCCAGCTCGAGGAGCAGGGCAAGGACACCGTTTCGGCGGCGGTGGAAGCCTGCCGGCTGCGCCTGCGGCCGATCCTGATGACGTCGCTCGCCTTCACGCTGGGCGTGGTGCCGCTCTATCTGGCGGTCGGCGCCGGCGCGGAGATGCGCATCGCGCTCGGCACCGCCGTGTTCTGGGGCATGATCGGGGTCACCCTGTTCGGGCTCGTCTTCACGCCGGTGTTCTACGTCGTCGTGCGCAAGCTCACGGGGCGCAAGCTGGTGGCGCGGGGGGAGCCCGCCGCGGGCAGCGCGCCGCAGCCGGCGGAGTAGCCTATTCTCCCTCTCCCCATGCTTCTTCAGCATGGGGAGAGGGTCGGGGTGAGGGGCGGCCAGACACGCCGGCGCAAGCTTCTGCCCCTCATCCTAGCCCTCTCCCCGCA
>DATEVP010000500.1:0-4698 GCA_035258465.1 Hyphomicrobiaceae bacterium | reverse complement strand
ATCGGCTGCGGGTCGAACTGGCGCGCGAAGGCGATGATCTCCTCCTTCGTCACGATCCTGCGCCCGCAGTCGTAGGGCCTGCCGACCTCGATGTCCTCGTGGAAGAGCTTCGCCTCGCTCGCAACCTTGTCCTGCACGCCGTGTCCTCAGCCCGTTGTTGCTCCGCCGCCCGTCATACAGACTGAGGCGCCGGTTGTCAGCGATCGCCCACGCTTGCGCTGCAACTCTGGGATGCGGCGGAAGGCGGTTACGCGGACTGCAAGAGCGCGCGCAGCAAATCGAAGCGCCGCCTCAATTCGCGAACCGGAAGTGCATGACGTCGCCGTCGCGGACGGCGTAGTCCTTGCCTTCGAGGCGCATCTTGCCCGCTTCCTTGGCGCCGGCCTCGCCGCCGAGCGCGATGTAGTCGCTGCAGGCGATGGTCTCGACGCGGATGAAGCCCTTCTCGAAGTCGGTGTGGATGACACCCGCGGCCTTGGGCGCCTTGGTGCCGGTGGGCACGGTCCAGGCGTGCGTCTCCTTCGGCCCGGCGGTGAAGAAGGTGATCAGGTTCAGGATTCGATAGCCTTCGCGGATCAGGGCGTTGAGGCCAGGCTCCTTGAGAGAGAGGTGCTCGAGATAGTAGGCGCGCTCCTCGGGCTCGAGCCCCGCCAGCTCCGCCTCGATCTTGGCCGAGATCACCACGCAGCCGGCGCCCTCGGCTCTTGCCCGCGCCTCGACTTTCTTTGTGAGCGCGTTGCCGGCAAACGAGGCCTCGTCGACGTTGCAGACGTAGAGCACGGGCTTGGCGGTCAGCAGCTGCAGCTGGCGCCAGCCTCGCTCCTCCTCCGCCGAGAGACGAGCGCTTCGGGCGGGCTTGCCGGCGCGCAGCAGCTCCAGCGCCTTGTCGACCAGGGCGAGCTGCGCCTTGGCCTCCTTCTCGCCGACCTGCGCCTTCTTGAAGAGCGGCTCGCGGCGCCGCTCCAGGCTGTCGAGGTCGGCGAGCATCAGCTCGGTCTCGACCGTCTCGGCGTCGGCGATGGGGTCGATGCGGCCCTCGACGTGCGTGACGTCCGGATCCTCGAAGCAGCGCAGCACGTAGGCCACGGCGTCGACCTCGCGGATGTGGGCGAGGAACTGGTTGCCGAGGCCCTCGCCCTTGGAGGCGCCGCGCACCAGGCCGGCGATGTCGACGAAGGTGAGGCGGGTGGGCACGGCGGCGGCGGACTTGGCAATCGCCGCCAGCTCGTCGAGCCGCGGGTCCGGCACGCCGACGTCGCCGATGTTGGGCTCGATCGTGCAGAACGGATAGTTGGCGGCTTGCGCCGCGGCCGTTTGCGTCAGCGCATTGAAGAGCGTGGACTTGCCGACGTTCGGCAGGCCCACGATGCCGCATTTGAAGCCCATCGATCAGCTCTCTCGGCTGCGCCCTTTCAGCCATCGCTTGAGATTTTCGGCGAGCGCGCTTGCCCGTTTCGGTCCGCGCTCGCCCGCCGGATGGGCGTCCTCTGCCGCATGCCGCGAAGTCGCCCGCCGCGCGGGTTTGTCGGGTTCTGGCGCCTCGGCCTTCGGTTTCGCGTCCCCTTGCAGGGCGCGCGCCACGTCGGTCAGGAAGCGCGCATCGTCGCCGGCGGCGAGGCGGCCCGCGGCGCCGGCGATGGCGTCCAGCAGCGGCTTGAGCCAGGCCGCATCGGCCTTGGCGAAGTCATGCAGCACGTAGCCGTACACGAGATCCTTGGAGCCCGGATGGCCGATGCCGATGCGCACGCGGGCATACTCGTTGCCGATGTGCGCCGTGATCGAGCGCAGGCCGTTGTGCCCGGCATTGCCGCCGCCGGTCTTGAGCTTGAGCTTACCAGGTGCCAGATCGAGCTCGTCGTGGAAGACGTAGAGGTCGCCCTCGTCGAGCTTCAGATAGCGCAGCGCCTCGCCGACCGACCGGCCGCTGTCGTTCATGAAGGTCTGCGGCTTCAAGAGCACGACCCGGCGCCCGCCGATCTGCGCGTCGCTGGTGAGCCCATGGAAGCGCTTCTTCCAGGGTCCGGCGCCGTGCTGCGCGGCGATGCGCTCGACCGCCATGAAGCCGACGTTGTGGCGATGCCGAGCGTAACTGCCGCCCGGATTGCCGAGGCCTACGAAGAGCTTCATGGGCTACGTCCGCCGCGGGCCTTGGGCCCTTGCAGCGCCTATTTCTTGCCCCTGTCGGCAGCCTTGCCTGCTGCGGGCTTCGCACCGGCCGCCTCCTTGCCAGCCGGGGCCTTGCCGCCGGCGGCCTCCTTGCCGGCAGGCGCCTTGGCGCCCGCGCCTTCTTTGCCAGCCGCCGCCTTGGCATCGGCGGGTGCACCTTCGACGGCACCCTCCTCGCCTTCCACCGGCACGGCACCCTCCGCCACCACGGCCTCGGCAGCGGTGGGCTCCTCCTCGATCTTGTGACCGGCGATGGTGGCCACCGTGAAGTCGCGGTTGAGAATGGTGGGCTTGACGCCTTCGGGCAGCTTGATGGCCGAGATGTGCACGGAGCGGCCGATCTCCAGGCCCTCGAGGTTGAACTCGAAGTAATCGGGAATGGCGTCGGCCGGACAGGTCACCTCGATCTCGTGGCGCACCACGTTCAAGACGCCGCCGCGCTTCAGGCCGGGCGACAGGCCCTCGCCGATGAACCTGACCGGCACGTCGACGCGGATGCGGGCACCGGCGCCGATGCGCTGGAAATCGACGTGGATGGGCCAATCCCTGACGGGATCGAGCTGGACCTCGCGCGGGATGACGCGCGCTTTCTTGCCGTCGACATTGAGCTCGAAGACGGTGGACAGGAACTTGCCGCGACCGATGATGATGTTGAGCTCGCGGCCGTTCAGCGCGATGTTCTCGGGCTCGCGCCCATCGCCGTAGACGACGCCCGGCACCTTGTCCTGGCGGCGGGTGGCACGCGCGCCCCCGGTGCCGCCACGTGTGCGCGGCTCGGCCTTGATCTCGCTGACCTGTTGGGCCATGGGGGAGAGTCTCCTGGTGATGGGCGGGGCCTGGCCGGAAATCGGCGCGGCTCAGATTTGGCCGGGTTATAGCGATGCCGCCCGCGCCGTGCAATGGGCCGGCGCGCCCCGCGAATTCACGGGGCACGCTTGCGAAAGAGAAGGAGGACGGCGAATGCTCTCCGGTCCTTTTTGGGTGCCGATTTCAGCGCCTTCATTGCATCTTCCGCTAATCTGATGGCGTTCAGAGCGTCGGCGCGAAGCACGCGATGGTCAGGGTCATAGTCTGCGCTGTGGCGAAACTCCTGCAAAACGACAAACGCATCGGCGCACACAACGATTGTGTCAGGGAAACCTAGATTGCGTGCCCCCATACACGCGTTCCTTGCCTCGCCGTGCTGCAGGGCTCGATAGGTCTGCCTCCAAGCTTTGCTCGGTCTATCGTTCCCGACGCCGACAAGCAGATCGGCCGCATCCTTCGCCATCGCTTGGAACAGGGCATAGTAGGCCGTGCTGATTGCACGCTTGAGGTCGGATTGGCGCGGTTTCTGCGGACTGGCATAGGCCAGCCTACGCGCAGTGACGATCAAACCTTCGCTCTCCGCGGGCGGCTCACTTTGTGCCGTTCATCGAACTTATGCCTGATGTGCGGGAATCTCGTCTCGCCATGCTTCCAGAGTCGGTCGCGCAAAATGTGCGTCAGCTTGGCCGTCACACTCACATCAATAGGCAGATCGACAAGGTCATAGTCCGCCTCGACAAAAATGACCGGGTCGCCGGCGTGATCCTCACCCGCGCGCACGTGCACAGCGCGGAGGCCGAACGGCTCCATGCTCTCGCGGACCGTCTGCTCGATCAGTTCGACGATCTTCGGGTCGACAGTGTGTGCCAGCTCCTGCATGCGTGCATTCTAAGCACTATCAGGTACAGCGTCGAGCTTGGGAAGCGCCGGTCTGCAGCCTCACTCCGTGGGCAGCGGGATCCAGTTGTAGAGGGCGATGCCGCCGTCGACGGCCACCGTCGTGCCGGTGACGTAGCCGGAGAAGCGGTCGGAAAGCAGGGCCGTCGCCATGTCGGCCATATCCTCGGGCTTGCCCAGGCGGCCGAGCGGGACCTTGCCGTCGAACTTGAAGGCCGCCGCGTTGAAGCCGCCGCCCGGCACCGCGCCCGGCGCCAGCGCGTTGACGCGGATGCCGGCGGGGCCGAGCGCGCGGGCCAGCTCCTTCACGACCATGGTCTGCCCCGCCTTGGAGGCGGCGTAGTGCGGGATGTTGCGCGGCGTCTCGGCGTGCAGCGAGGTGATGAACAGCATGCGGCCCTTGATGCCGGCGCCCTTCATGCGCTTGCCCAGCTCGCGGGCGATGAAGAAGCCCGAGCGCACGTTGGTGTTGACCATGGCGTCCCAGGTCGCCTCGGAGACGGCAAGCGGCGTGTCGGTCTCGCGGCGCGCCGGGGAGGCCGAGTGCACGAAGAGATGGACCGGATCGCCATCGGCGGGCAGCGCGGCGCGCCAGCCGTCGGTGGTGGCGAGGTCGACGGTCACGCCTTCGGCCACCCCACCGGCCTTGGCGATGTCGGCGACTGTTGCCGCATTGCGCGCAGGGTCGATATCGACGCAGCGGATGGCTGCCCCCTCGCGCGCCAAGGCGAGGGCAATCGCCCGGCCGATGTTGGAGGCGGAACCGGTGACGAGCGCGCGCTCGCCTTTGAACAGACCGAGCGGTGTCATGGCAATCTCCGGCAAGGG
>DATEVP010000499.1:0-2033 GCA_035258465.1 Hyphomicrobiaceae bacterium | reverse complement strand
GCTGTTCGGCAAGCTTTCGGCGATGACGCTGATGGCGGCCCTGATCGGGGATCTCGTGCTCTTGCCGGCAAGCGTGTTGCTCTGGCGGCGCTTCATGCGCCGCTTAAGGCCGGCTCGCGCTCATCACGCGCGCGCCTGACGCGCCCCGCCTCAGCCGACCAACGCGCCGAACTCCTCGATCACGCTCAAATAGACCTTACGCTTGAACGGCACGACGAGCGTGGGCAGCTCGCTAAGCGTCACCCAGCGCCAAGCGTCGAACTCCTGTTCGTGCCCTTCGCGGGGCCCGAGATCGATCTCGCTCTCCTCGCCCTCAAAGCGCGCAGCGAACCATATCTGCTTCTGGCCGCGATAACGCCCCTGCCAGGCGATGCCCAAAAGCTCGCTCGGGAGCTCGTAGGAGAGCCAGGCTCGGGTGCGCGCAACGAAGCGCACGGTATGCACGCCGGTTTCCTCGGCAAGCTCGCGGCGCGCGGCGGCCTCGGGGTCCTCGCCCTCGTCGAGCCCCCCTTGCGGCATTTGCCACCACGTTCCGACCCCCTCTGGCGCGCCGGCGCGATCGGCTCGCCGCCCGACAAAGACGCGGCCTTCGGCGCTGATGAGCATCACGCCGACGCAAGGCCGGTAGGGCAGCCTCTCTTGTTCTGTCATGGAAGGACGTTCAGCTTTGCCGCTGCGACCGCACCGCCGCACTGACCGGCACCAGCACGAAGCCTTTGGCTTCGAGCTTATTGGCCCAGTCGACGAGCTGCTTGATGGTGGCGGGTGTCGCCTTGATTACGCCGATCGCCGCGCCCCGCTGCTTTGCTGCGGCCTCGAGTTCAGCCAATTGCTTGGCGACGTTGCCAGCGTCGATCTGGACGCTGACCACCGAATAGTCGAGGCCGATGGCGCCGGCGATTTGTCCGGCCGTCGAACCCTGCACGCTCCCGTCGTCGACATAGAGCAGGCCGCGCCGCTTCAGCTCTTCCAGCACCGGCTGCAACGACTCCGTCGTCGCCTCGAACTTGGCGCCCATGTGATTGGTGACGCCGACATAGCCGGCGTAGCGCGACATCAGCCATTGCAGCCGCTTCAAGTTCTCCTCAGGCGGCAACGTGGTGAGGAGGGTATGGGGGCCGGGATCCACGGTCGGATAGTTGTCCGGCTCGAGCGGGATCTGCAGCAGCACTTCATGGCCGCTGTCGCGCGCTCTCGACACGCCATCCTGGAGGTTACGCCCATACGCCCCGTAAGCCACGCTCATCGGCGCCGGCAATCCCTTGAGCACGTCACCGGGCGGACTACCGGGAAGGCCAAGCCCCGTGACCAGAATGGCGATGCGGGGTGGCCCTCCGGCCGTGGCGGCGGCATAGCGCGAGGGCCGCGCATAGACCTCGACCGGACGTCGTCCGTCGGTTGCTACTTTCGGCAACGGACCGTATTGCGACTCCTCGACCAATTCGGCGACCGGCACCGGCGGAAGCACGATTGAGCCGGTTTCGGTCTCCGGCACCGCCGGGGGCGCAGAGACGTCCGCTGGGGGGGAAGCCGGGGTTTCTAGCGCTGTTTGCTGCGTTTCGGGGGTCGCCGCCGGCGCGGATCCTTGCTGATCCGCATTCGGTGGGGCCGCGTCGTCAGGCGCGGAAGGCGGTGCCGCCGGCGTGTCGAGCTGTCCCCCCGGCGCGAGCGGCACAAGCGTCGGGCCCTGGCCTGCCCCGGGAGCCTCGACAATAGGTGCTTGCGGTGGCCCTGACGGCCCTACTCCGAAACCTGGAGGAAGCTCCATGCCGTCTTTGGAGGCTTGCCCTGGAGACGGCGGCTCAGGAGGAGCCGGGCTTTCGCTTGCCTCTGGCGGCGGAGCGCCTTCAGGCGCTGCGGCGGGCATATCCGCACCTGGCGCCGTGGCCGGTTGGATTTGCAGGATAGCGACCGGGCCGCCGCTGTCGCTGCCCGGGAAAAAGGCGAGCCACGCCGTGCCAAGCACAAGCGTCCAGAACACGATGCCAGCTGCGACGGCCAGCGCCTTCATTTCGACTTCACCTCCCCGCTCG
>DATEVP010000498.1:0-9782 GCA_035258465.1 Hyphomicrobiaceae bacterium | reverse complement strand
CGTGCTTCGACAGGCTCAGCACGGGGGCCTGCGTGGCGTCTTTGACAAGGATCTTGGAGCCGTTGGTTCAATGCTCAGGCGCCGAAGCCGCGGCCGCCGGAGCCTGCATCAGGCTTGGTGTGCGGATCAGCAGGATGAGCGGGAACGCCAGCAGGGTCATGACCGCCAGCAGCTTGAAATCGTTGGCATAGGCGATGATCTGAGCCTGTTGCGCGACGAGGTTCTCGAGCAGCGCGCGCCCGACCTCGGTCGAGGGATCGAGCATGGCCGCGGCCGGGTCGGTGAGCGCCTGATTGAAGGGCGTCACGCTCTCCATCAGGCGCGCGTGCATGACCGTCGACTTGTTCGACAAATTGGCGATGACGACGGCGACGCCGATCGAGCTGCCGGTGTTGCGGATCAGCGTCCACATGGACGTGCCCTCGGTGCGCTTGTCGGGCGGCAGCGACATGAGCGACACCGTGTTGAGGGGAACGAACATCAGGCCGAGACCCATCCCCTGCAGGATGCTGGTCCATACGATGGTGTAGGTGGCGGTGTCCGGCGTGAAGTCGATCGTGTAGTAGAGCGAGATGGTGCAGAACAGGAGGCCGACGAAAATCAGCACGCGCGGATCCACGCGCATGATGAGCCGGCCCGCCACCAGCATCGACACCATCATGCCGATGCCGCGGGTGCCGAGCAGCAGACCGGTGTCGATGATCGGATAGCCCATGACGCCCTGGAGAAACGGGGCCATAAGCGCCATCGAGGCGAGCAGCAGGACGCCGGCAACGAACATGAAAAACAGGCCGATGACGAAGTTGCGGTCGCGAAAGATCTCAATCGAGATGAACGGCCGCGGCGTGGTCAGCATGTGGGCGATGAAGAAGTAGAAGGCAGCCGCCGAGACGATCGCCATCAGCACGATTTCATTGGAATCGAACCAGCCGAGCTGCTCGCCGCGATCGAGCATGAGCTGCAGGGAGCCGATGCCGATGCTGAGCGCGGCAAACCCGAACCAGTCGAAGGACGGCGCGCGGGTCTCTTCGGTCTCGTCCATGAAGGCGAGGAGGCCGAGCACGGTCGCCACTCCCACGGGCAGGTTGATGAAGAAGATCCAGCGCCAGCTGTAGGTGTCGGTCAGCCAGCCGCCGAGGATCGGCCCCATGATCGGCCCGATCATCACGCCCATCCCCCACAGCGACATGGCCCAGCCGCGGCGCTCGACTGGATAGATGCTGAACATGATGGACTGGGACAGAGGGACCAGCGCCGCGCCGAACATGCCCTGGATGACGCGGAAGACGACGATCTCCTCGATGCTCTGGGCGATGCCGCACAGCATCGAGGCGCCGGTGAAGCCGAGGATGCACGTGATCAGCAGCTTCTTCATGCCGAACCGGTTTGCCAGCCAGCCGACCGGCGACGTCATGACCGCCGCCGCCACCACGTAGGACGTCAGCACCCAGCTCACCTGATCGAGGGTGGCGGAGAGGCTCGCCTGCATGT
Organism: Hyphomicrobiaceae bacterium; assembly: GCA_035258465.1. Lineage (GTDB taxonomy): Bacteria > Pseudomonadota > Alphaproteobacteria > Rhizobiales > Hyphomicrobiaceae > AWTP1-13. Next base: position 8,291 of record DATEVP010000498.1, on the reverse strand, counting down.
AGGGGAGGGAGACGTTGGCGATGGTGATGTCGAGCACCTGCATGATGGTCGACATCATCACGCAGACGGTGATCAGCAGCCGCTGCAGCGGAGGGCTGATGCCCTGGCCGCGCCCCCCGATCATGGCTCCGGATCCCAGGCCACCGCGGTCGAGTTGAGCAGCCGTGTCAGCCTCGACGGCCGACCCGTGTCGATGTCCACCGTTGCGCTCATGCCGGAGCGCAACCGCGCCAGGTCCTGGCCCTTGTCGAACTCGATGCGCACGGGTACGCGCTGCACGACCTTGATCCAGTTGCCGGCCGCGTTCTGCGGGGGAAGAATGGAGAATTGCGCGCCGGTGCCGGGGCTGATGGCAACCACCGTGCCGCGCAACTCCCGCGACGGGAAGGCATCGACCATGATCGAGACGGGCTGCCCCGGGCGCACGTAGGTGAGGTCGGTCTCCTTGGGATTGGCGTCGACCCACACGGTCTCGGTGCCGATGATGCTGAACACCGACATGCCGGCGGTCAGATAGCGGCCCATCTGAATGCTCGTCACCTGCGTGGCGATGCCGGCAAGGGGCGCGCGCAGCACGGTATTGGCAAGGTCCCGCTTGGCGCGATCGAGCGCCACCGTCGCCTCCATGAACTGGGGATACTTCTCGATGGCGAGCTGGGGGTCGCCCAGCAGCTGGTTGCGGATGCCGGCCTGCTGCTGCTCGAGCTGCTCGAGTTGCGTCTTCGCCGCCACGAGGGCGATGCGCGACTTGTCGAGGTCGGAGGGCGAGCTGATGCGGCTGTCGAGCAGGGCGGCCTTGCGATCGTAGTCGGCCTGACCCGCGGCGACGCTCTGCTGGGCCAGCCCAATCTGCTTGCCGAGGCTCGCCAGCGTGCTCTTGAGGCTCTCGAACTCGCTTCTGATGCGCGCGAGCTTGGCCTCGGCCTCCTGCGCGGCGAAGCGATAGGGCTCCGCATCGATCGAGAACAGCGCGTCGCCCGGCTTCAGGAGCTGGCCCTCGACCACGGCGATGTTCACGACCTTGCCGGATACCTCGGGCGTGACCAGGACCTTCTGCGCGCCGATGTAGGCGTTGTCCGTGGACACGTAGCGCCCGCCCATCAGGTAGTAGAACAGCCCGACGCCGGCGACGATGGCCGGAACGATGATCAGCAATATCGTGCGCAACGGCACCAGCGCCCTGCTGCCGGTGCTTGTGCTGGTCGCTCTCGACAATGTGCCGGCGTTAGCGGCCATGGCGAGCACCCTGAGCGCCGTTCATGCCGCAGTGCCTGGCGGCAGCGTTGCGGATGTTGAGCTTGACCACCAGGAGCGCACGCAGGAGCTCCGCCACGTCCTTTTCGGGCATCGCCGCGAGGATATCGCCGGTGACCTCCTTGCTGAGCGGGGCCAGGCGCGTGAGCGTGGCACGACCCTTCTCGGTCAGGTAGAGGCGATTGGCCCGCCTGTCACGCGGGTGCGGCCGCCGCTCCATCAGATCCTGCTGGCACAGGCGGTCGATCAGACGCAGGAGAGAGATCGGCTGAACCTCGAGGGCCTCGGCCATCTCGGCCTGGGTCATGCCTTCCTGCCGCTCGAGCCGCGCCAGCGCGCCCCATTGCGCACGCGTCATGCCGTGCTCGCGCGCCCGCTGGTCGACGTAGGTTCGCATCGTGCGCGCCACATCGGCGAGCTGGAACAGGATTTCTCGTCTGGCCTGGGCGGGGGGTGTCATAGGCTTATTATAAGCAAGCTTATCATCGATCGTAGCAATGAGCCGGGCAGGGCTGTTATGCGTCCTTGCCCAAGCTTACTCCCTGACCCCTTTGCGCTGCTCCTATATCAGAGTGGACTTAATGAAGCATGGCAAAGCAGGCGCAGTACTGCGCGCAACCTGGCCCATTCGCGGCGACAGGCCTAGGAGCGAGAAATTCATGCTGCAAGCAAGGAGCGCTTCATTTGCAGCATGGTTAGCGCCACCTTATCAGGCCTGACAGCATTCGCGCCATGGCTGCGACGCGTCTCCGAGCGCGCCGCGGCCAAACGGAACGGAAGCTGAGCAGGCGTACGTTGGCGCCGCGAGACACAGCCATGGGACCACCAGCCACCAGGACTTCCGGACAGCCATTCGAGAGCATCGATGAGCAGACGCACCATCATTACCGCAGTCATCGTCCTTGTGCTGGTCGGCGGTCTCGGCCTCTTCAACTACGTGCTGAAGCCGATGATGATCAAGTCGGCCATGTCGCAGATGAAGCCGCCGCCGGCAACGGTGACGGCTGAAGCGGCCCGCGCGGAGAAATGGGGCGAGCGGCTCGCCTCGATCGGAACGCTGATCGCCTACCAGGGCGTGGACGTGGCGAGCCAGGTCGCGGGCGTCGTCACCGAGATCGTGCTGGAAAGCGGCGAGCAGGTGGACGAGGGCGGCAGACTGATCCAGCTCGACAATGCCGTCGAGATCGCCGACCTGGCCAGCGCGAAGGCCACGCTGCAGGAAGCGGAAGTGGCCTACCAGCGCCAGGTGGAGCTGATGCAGAAGCGGGTGACCTCGGAGGCCAACCTGGACGCGGCGCGCGCGAAGCGCGATACGGCCTATGCGGCTGTGAACCGCATCGAGGCGATCATCGCCCAGAAATCCATCCTGGCGCCGTTTACGGGCCGGCTCGGCATCCGCAAGGTCAACAAGGGACAGTACGTCTCGCCGGGCATGGCGCTCGTGTCGCTGCAGGCGCTCGACCCGATCCGGGTCGATTTTCCCATGCCGGAGCAGCAGATCGGCAAGCTGAAGGCCGGCCAGACCATCGAGCTCGCGGTCGATGCGCTGCCGGGAAAGGTCTTCCAGGGCGAGATCGAGACGCTGGATGCGCGCGTGGCACAGGATACGCGCACGCTTCTGGTGCGTGGAACGCTTGCCAACCGGACGCGGGTGCTGCTGCCGGGCATGTTTGCCAACGTCACGGTGCTGGCGGGCGACCCAGCCGACGTCATCACCGTCCCCCGCACCGCGGTGACATTCACTCTCTACGGCAACAGCGTTTACGTGGTGAAGGAGGCGCCGGCGAAGGATGGCGAGCAGCAAAAGCAGGCACCCAGTCAGCCCGCGGCGCCCCAGCGCATCGCCGAGCGCCGTTTCGTGACCACTGGCCAGGAGCGTGACGATCGCGTTGTTGTCACGTCGGGGTTGTCGGCTGGGGAAGAGGTCGTCACCACCGGCCAGCTCAAGCTCAACCCCGGCGCCAGCATCCACGTCGACAACACCCAGTCGCTCAAGCGGCCGGACGAGCGGCCCAGGCAATAGCAAAGCCGGCACATGACGACATTCACCGACATCTTCATCCGCCGGCCCGTGCTCGCGAGCGTCGTGAGCCTGCTGATCCTGCTGATCGGGCTGGCTTCCGCTTTCAATCTGCCGGTGCGCCAGTATCCGCGGCTCACGAACACGACCATCACCGTCACCACCTCCTATCCCGGCGCCAACGCCGACCTGATCAAGGGGTTCATCACCACGCCGCTGCAGCAGGCGGTGGCCAGCGCCGAAGGCATCGACACGCTGACGTCGTCCTCGCAGCAGAATACGAGCGTGATCACGCTCAACCTGCGCCTCGATGCCAATCCCGACCGCGCGGTGGCCGAGGTGCTGTCCAAGATCCAGCAGGTCAAGAGCGTGCTGCCGGCCGAAGCCCAGGACCCGGTGGTCGTCAAGCAGACCGGCGAGCCGTACGCGCTGATGTACCTGTCCTTCAACAGCAAGGTGATAACGGCCTCGCAGATCACCGACTACCTGACCCGCGTGGTGCAGCCGCGGCTGCAGACCGTCGATGGCGTCGCCAACGCCCAGATCCTCGGCGGGCAGACGTTCGCCATGCGCATCTGGCTCAACCCGGACAAGATGGCGGCGCTCGGCGTCACGCCGCTCGACGTGCGCAACGCGCTCGCCGCCAACAACTTCACCAGCGCCGCAGGCCAGGTGAAGGGCGACTTCGTGCAGACCACCATCAACGCCGAGACGGCGCTCAACAATCCCGCCGAGTTCGGCAAGCTGGTCGTGGCGACCCGCGGCGACGCGCTGATCCGGCTCAATGACTTCACCAGCATCGAGCTGGGGGCGGAAAGCGCCGACTCCTCGTCGGTGTTCGACGGGCTGAAGGCCGTCTTCATAGGCGTCTACACCACGCCCACATCCAACCCCCTGACCGTCATCGGCAACGTACGCAAGGCGTTCCCGGACATTCAGCGACAGCTGCCGACGGGCATGGAGGCCGCCATCGCCTATGACGCCACCAAGTTCATCAATGCGTCCATCGAGGAGGTGCAAAAGACGCTGCTCGAGGCAGCCCTGATCGTGATCGTGGTGATCTTCCTGTTTCTCGGCAATCTGCGCTCCACGCTGATCCCCATCGTCACCATTCCCCTGTCGCTGATCGGCGTGATGTTCGCGCTGCTGGCGCTCGGCTATTCGATCAACCTGCTCACGTTGCTGGCGCTGGTGCTGGCCATCGGCCTCGTCGTCGATGATGCCATCGTGGTGGTGGAGAACATTTATCGCCACATCGAGGAAGGCATGCAGCCGCGCGAAGCGGCGTTCACCGGTGCACGCGAGATCGCCGCGCCCGTCGTCTCCATGACCATCACGCTGGCCGCGGTCTATGCGCCGATCGGCTTCGTGTCGGGGCTGACGGGTGCGCTGTTCCGAGAGTTTGCCTTCACGCTGGCCGGCGCCGTGGTGGTGTCCGGCGTGATCGCGCTGACACTGTCGCCGATGATGGCGTCCAGGCTGCTGCGCCCGGAACAGTCGAGCGGCCGCTTCGCCCGCTTTCTCGACCGTACGTTCGAAAGCCTGCGGCGGCGCTACGAGCGGCGGCTTCACCGCACGCTGGAGCATCGGCCAATCACGCTCACGATCCTGGCCAGCGTCATGGTGGCGACCGCGATCATGTACACCACCTCGCAGAAGGAGCTGGCGCCGGAGGAGGACCAGGGCATCCTCTTCAATATCGTGAAGGCGCCCCAGTTGGCGAACCTCGACTATCTCGAGCAAGCCACCGGGGAGCTCAACAAGGTGTTCGACACGGTGCCGGAGAAGGAGCACGTCTTCATCATCAACGGCATCGGCGGCGACGTGCGCCAGGCGATCGCCGGCATCCTATTCAAGCCGTGGGAGGGGCGCCAGCGCACCCAGAAGCAGATCCTGGAGAGCCTGCAGCCCAAGCTGGCGGGCATTGCCAGCGCGCAGGCAATCTCGTTCCCGCTGCCGTCGTTGCCGGGAGCGGCGGGGGGCGGGCCGCCGGTGCAGTTCGTGGTGCAGACGACGGCGGACTACCCGCAGCTGGCCCAAGTGCTGGCCGAGCTGCAGGCCGAAGCCCAGAAGAGCGGTCTGTTCATCTTCACCGACACCGACCTGAAGTTCGAGACGCCTCAGGTGGAGCTGAGGATCGACCACGACAAGGCCAATCGCCTGGGTGTCAGGATGTCGGACATCGGCGGATCGCTGGCGACGCTGCTGGGCGGCAACTACGTCAACCGCTTCAACCTCTATGGCCGCAGCTACCAGGTGATCCCGCAGGTGCCGCGCGACTTCAGGCTGACCGCCGATTGGCTGACGCGCTACCAGGTGCGCACCAGCACCGGCACGCTGGTGCCGCTGTCGAGCGTCGCCTCGATCGAGCACTCGGTGCAGCCCAATGCGCTGACGAGCTTCCAGCAGCTCAACTCGGCAATCCTGTCGGGCGTGCTTTTTCCGGGCCGCACGGTCGGAGACGCCATCGATTTCCTCAAGACCACGGCGCAGCAGCGCTTGCCGGAGGGCTTCGCTTACGACTTCCAAGGCGAGAGCCGGCAGTACGTGCAGGAAGGCGGCACGCTGGTCATCACCTTCATCTTCGCGCTCGTCATCATCTATCTCGTGCTCGCCGCGCAGTACGAAAGCTTCCGCGATCCTCTCGTCATCCTGATCGCGCTGCCGACGGCGATGTTCGGCGCGCTGTTGCCGCTCAACCTCGGCCTCGCCACCATCAACATCTACACGCAGGTCGGGCTCGTCACGCTGATCGGGCTGATCTCCAAGCACGGCATCCTGATGGTGGACTATGCCAACCACCTGCAGGAGCGCGAGGGATTGAGCCGCCGCGCGGCGATCGAGCGGGCGGCCGCGATCCGCCTGAGACCCATCCTGATGACCACCGCCGCCATGGTGGTGGGCATGGTGCCCCTGCTCACGGCCACCGGGGCCGGCGCCGCCAGCCGGTTCTCGATCGGCCTCGTGATCGCCGCCGGCATGACGATTGGCACGCTTTTCACGCTGTTCGTGACGCCCGCCGTCTATACCTACGTGGCACGCGAGCACCGGGCGGAAGGAGCCGAGCGCGGCATAGCCGGCCCCAGGGGCGAGCCGCAAGGAGGAGCGGCGCCCGAACCGTCTGGGTCCTGATTGTGTCTGGCCACTCCGCGTCCGGCCCGCGGACACATACAGCGGCCTTCAGGAAAGCCCACGTCAGGTATTCTCATTGCCGGCGCCCGCGCTTATGGTGATGGTGATGATGGACCCAGGCGTTCCACAACACGTGCACATCTTGCTCAGGGGCGAGCTCGCGCAGCGGCTCAGGATCGCCTCGGGTCTCATTCTGTTCACGTTCGCCGCCACGCATTTCCTCAACCATGCGGTGGGGCTCGTTCATCTGCAGACCATGCACGACGTGCAGGCGTGGCGGCAGATGGTGACGCGCTCGCTGCCGGGCACGTTCGTGCTGGTGATGGCGCTGGCGACGCACGTCACGCTGGCGCTCTACAAGCTCGCCAACCGCAACACCTTCCGGCTGCCGGCGTGGGAGCTGGTGCAGCTCGCCCTCGGCCTCGCCATCCCGTTCCTGCTGTTCCCGCACATCGTCAACACGCGCATCGCGCACGTGTTTTTCAACGTCGAGGACAATTACCTCTACGAGCTGGCGCGGCTGTGGCCGGAGAGCGCGATCCTGCAGAGCACGCTGCTGCTGCTGGTGTGGACGCACGGCTGCGTCGGCATCCATTTCTGGCTGCGCCTCTATCAGCCCTATCGCGCCTTCCAGCCGCTGCTGCTGTTCGTTGCCATCGCCGTCCCGCTGGCGGCGCTCGGCGGATTCATGGTTGCGGGCCGCACCGTTGCCCAGTCGATCGAGAGCCCCGAGATGCTCGCCCGCGTCAAGGAGCTGACCAACTGGCCCAACGCCGCCGACGGGGGTTTGCTGGCGTGGTACCGGCTGCTGGTGCGCTTGGGCTTCGGCGCGATCCTGCTGCTCGTTGCGGCCTACATCGGCTGGCGCTGGTACGTGCAGAGCACGCGGCCGAAGATGTCGATCAAGTACTCCGGCGGGCCGACCGTGAGGGTGCCCTTCGGCCCGACGCTGCTCGAGATCAGCCGCATGTATCGCATCCCGCACGCTTCGGTGTGCGGTGGGCGCGCGCGGTGCTCGACCTGCCGCGTGCGCATCGATGTGAGCGACACGCCGCTGAACCCGCCGGGATACCCCGAAGCCGTCACGCTCGCGAGCATTGCCGCGCCGCCCAACGTGCGCCTTGCCTGCCAGGTGCGACCTGATTCTTCGCTGACCGTCACGCGTCTGCTGCGGCCGGTCAGCACCGGACCGGAGGCCGCCGATCTGCAGGAGCTCGACTCGGCGGGGGTGGAGAAGCCGCTCACCGTGATGTTCCTCGATATGCGCGACTTCACCCAGCTCTCGCGCAGCCGCCTGCCCTACGACGTGGTGTTCATTCTCAACGAGTTCTTCGCGGCCACGGGATCGACCATCCACACGCACGGCGGCTGGATCGACAAGTTCCTGGGCGACGGCCTGCTTGCCATCTTCGGCCAGCAGCACGGCGTCGAGACAGGCTGCCGCCAGGCGCTGCGCGCGGCCCGGGCCATCGATCTGGCGCTCGATCACGTCAACGCCAAGCTGGGCATGGACATCGGCCGGCCGTTGCGGGTCGGCATGGGCATCCACGCCGGCCCGCTGCTGCTCGGACGCATCGGCTATGGGGAGGCGGTCGACCTCACCGTGGTCGGCAACGCCGTCAACGTGGCGAGCCGGCTCGAGGGCGTGGCCAAGGAGAAGGGCTTCCAGATCGTGATGTCGGCGGAGGTCGCCGCGTACGCGGGATGCGCCGACGACCTGGGTCCGGCGTTGACCGTCAACGTGCGGGGCGTCGAGGAGCCGATGGACGTGATCGGCGTGGCGCGCGGCCGCGACCTGCCCGCGAGCATCCTGTCCCCCGTCGAAGGCGAGGACGAGAAGGCGGGGGCGCGGGCCGACCCGCGCGGCGCAAGCGCGCAGGCTTGA
>DATEVP010000497.1:0-12064 GCA_035258465.1 Hyphomicrobiaceae bacterium | reverse complement strand
CCGGGATGACAAAGAGAACCGGCCGAGCTGATCTGCTACCCGGCACGCGGCGCTCAATCCGGCCTGACTGCCACCACGACCACCGTGGTGTTGTCCTGGTAAACCTCGCAGGCGGCCTCGACGGCGGCCAGCAGCGCCTCGGCGACCTCGTCCGGACCGGCCTCGGCGTTCTCCTGGACGACGCGCAGGATGTCGGTCTGCGCCAGCGTGTGGATGCCGTCGCTTGCCAGAATCACGATGTCGTCGGGCTCCAGCGGCAGCGGGCGACGCGAGCGGTCGATCAGCTCCATCTCGCCGCCCGTCAGCGCCGAGCGCAGATAGTGCCGGCGCGGATCGGCCCTTGCCGCCTCCCAGCTGATCTTGCCGGCGGCGGCCAGCTTGTCGATCTGGGGTGCCAGCGAGTGGTCTTCGTTCAAGAGCACGATCTCGCCCTTGCGCACGAGAAACAGCGGGCTGTCGCCGACGCTCACCCATTCGACGCCGGCCGGCCCGAAGGCGGCGCCGATCAGCGTACAGCCCATGCCTTGGAGCTCGCTGTTCTCGGCGACCTCCCGGGCGATAGCGTCGTTGGCGAGGTTGAGCGCCTCGTCGAGCCGCGCGGGGACGTTGCCGCTCGAGGAGGTGAAGGCATGCAGGAAGAACTTGCAGGCGAGCCCGCTTGCCAGCGCGCCGCCGGTGTGGCCGCCCATGCCGTCGGCGAGCACCGCCGCCAACAGCGGGGCGCCCGCCTCGTCGCCAGGGCTGGCGGCCAGCCGCACCTCGGCCGCGTCCTCCTGGTAGTTCCGCGCGCCTTTGATGGCACGCGCTGCATGCACGAAGGCCACCGCTACTCCTTGAGCTCGGACAGCTCCGACCAGTCGAACTCCTGCCCGCAGAATGGCACGAACGCCAGCTGCGTGCGCCCCATCGTGATCACGTCCATGGCCTCCAGCTTGACGGCGCCGGTCGGCTTCTTGTCGTTGACGGCAACGATATTGGTCTTGGACAGGTTGGGCACGAACAGGAACGAGCGGTCCACCGAATCGTAGCGGATGTAGGCCTGCTCCTCCGACGAGATGGTGTCGTCGCCGAAGTCGAGCGGGATCCTCTGGCCCTTGCCGCGGCCGACCGCATTGTTGCCCTCGTAGATCGGCCGGAAGGCGCCGAGCCCCGGTCCGCCGACGACGACCAGCCAACCCACCACCGGATCCTGGTGGAAGGCGGCGCGGGCCACCTTGGGCTTGCCGCGCAGCGCCTGCGTCTTGGCGGGCCCGGTTGCTGCGGCCGCTGCCGGGGCCTGGCCGTTGCCGCGCGCGGCGCGCGTGGTGGGATCACCGGCCTCGAAGTGGCGCTGCTCGCGTGCCGGTGTCTTGGCGTCGCGTAGGGCCGCAGCCGCGCTCACGGGCGCGGGCGGTGTGACCGTGGGTATTTCGGGAGGACGGGGGCCTGCGGTTGCGAGCGGCGGGGACTGCCTGCCGGCCTCGGCCGCGCTCCTGGGCGACAGATCGGTGCGCTCGCCGACCGTGACCTCGCCGGTGGCGTCGCGGCTGGCCGCGTTCAGCGCATCGCGCAGCGAGCCGAGGATGCGGTTCGGTATCGATGGTGCGGCGCCGGGCGAGGGTTGCGCACCCGCTGCGCGTTTGTCGTTCTTCATCCTTGTCTCCTTCTCCCAACAGCCTTGCGGCCCCTCAAATCGGTACGCTTTCGAACTTCAACCGCGTCCGCCCGAGCTCGATCACGTCGCCGTCGACCAGGTGGGCGCGCTCCAAGCGCTGGCCGTTGATCCTCACGCCGTTGCCTTCCTTGCCGCTCAAGTCGGTGATGACGAACTCCTCGTCCGACGTGCGCTCGATCACGGCGTGATAGCGATGCACGGAGGCATCGGGCAGGCGAATGTCGTTGTCCGGGTGCCGGCCGATGCGGGTCACCTGTCCGACGAGCGGAAGCGTCTCGGAGCAGCCTTCGCCGACGACGAGCCATGCCTCGTGCTGCCGGACGGGTATGCTGCGGCCGACGGGCACCTCGCCCGACCACGGCGAGCTCTCCGCCTTGCGAGCCATGGCATTCATGGCAGCGCGCTGCGACTTGCGGCGTGCCGCCCTCTGCACGAAGAAGGAAGCGAGCGCGACCACCGGCAGCAGGAGGAGCGCGGAGAGGATAGTCACGAAGACGGGGGCGCGCTGGTAGCCGGCTTCGATCAGCGCGCGTCCCCGCGCCAGCAACGAGGTGACGAGTTCGAGCGCGCGCTCGGGCATCGGCACGCGCTCGCCACCTGCCTGCGCCCCCACATAGGCCAAAGCCGCCTCCTGACGTTGACCCGTAGTCGCCGCGCGCTCGGCCCCCTCGGCAGCGGATACCGTGAAGGCAAAGCTCGGCGCTGCCCAAAGCGCGATGGCGAGCAGCACGGCGGAGATGTTGGCTGCCTGCATGTCCGACTCGATACGCAGAAACTGCCTGCCGGAGCATGACGGCAGGAACATGGCCGAAGGGCCCGGAAGGTTTGCGCGGCTCCAGCGAACGCAATTCGAACCTGATGCTGCAGACACTTGGCGCTCGTGCCGGCACGTCTAAGGCCCCGAATTTCTGTTGAGAACGGGCAGCCTGCGCCGGGTCCGGACCGGCAATCCCATCGAATTGCCATATTATTGCCAGCACCTCACGCGTCCTGATCCGCGGCGGCGGAGGGTGTTGCGCGCCCGGTGCTTGCGCGAGGAGGCTGTCTTGCGGGGAGGATCGCCCGCGTGCACGTGACGTGCGAGCCGTGATGGGAAAGGCGATAGAGCCCAAGCCGGCATCCAATGCCAACCTGCTGGCCCTGCCGGACGGGACGGAGCTGGTCGGCGACTACCGCATCAAGCGGGTGCTGGGCGCCGGCGGCTTCGGCATCACCTATCTTGCCGACGAGATCGCGCTCGCCCGCCTCGTCACCATCAAGGAATACTTCCCCTCCGACTTTGCCGCCCGCGAAAGCCAGGATGCCTCGCCGCGCTCCAAGGAGTGCACGGCCGACTACAATTGGGGGCTCGAGCGCTTCATCGAAGAGGCGCAAACGCTGGCACGCTTCGTGCACCCCAACATCGTCCGCGTCTACCGCTACTTCCGCGCCAACAAGACGGCCTACATGGTCCTCCATTTCGAGGAGGGCGGCAGCTTCAAGTCGTGGCTCAAGAACCTGAAGCGTGTGCCGCGGCAGGCCGAGCTGGAGCGGATCATCGCGCCGCTGCTCGACGCGCTGGAGGTGGTGCACGGCGGCAATTTCCTGCACCGCGACATCGCCCCCGACAACATCATCATCCGCAAGGACGGCTCGCCGGTGCTGATCGACTTCGGCTCGGCGCGGGGCGAGATCGCCTCGCACTCCAGAACCGTGAGCGCCCTCGTCAAGCCGGGCTACAGCCCCTACGAGCAATACGCCACCAACAGCCGCCAGCAGGGACCCTGGACCGACATCTATGCGCTCGGCGCCACGCTCTATCACGCGATCGCCGGCAAGCGCCCGCCGGACTCACCCTCGCGCATGGTCAACGACGAGTACGTGCCGGCGCGCGAGGCGGCGCTCAGTTCCTACCGCGCTCCCTTCCTGGCGGCAATCGACAAGGCGCTGAAGCTGGAGGTGACGGAGCGGCCGCAAACGATTGCGGAATGGCGCGGCATGCTGCTGTCGCCGGAGCCCAAGCGCGAGCGCGGCAAGCTTGGCCTCGGCCGTGCGCTGGGCCGCTCGGTCACGGCGCGAACGGGCAAGGCCAAGGCGGAGGCGGCCAAGGAGCCGGAGGCCGTAGAGACCAAGCCGGAGGGCCTGGTGCCGAGCCCGCCGGATGCGCCGCAACCCAAGGGCCAGCTGCTCGATTTCATCGAGGGCCTGAAGAAGCATCGGCCTGGGCTCGCGGCCAAGCAGCCGCCAGCGAAGGCACGCACGCCCGCGCCGAAGCCCGTCGCTCCGCCGCAGGTCGCCGGGGAGCCGCAGTTCGGACTGGGCTACGGGCCACCGCCCGAGCCGGCCCCGATCGCGCGGCCGGCGAGCGAGCCCAAACCGGCACCTGTCGCGAAGAAGAAGAGCGCAGAATCGCCGGCACCGGCACCGGCAGCGCGGAAATCGGCGCCACGGCCTCGGCGCGTCTGGCGCTTCCAGCCCCGCCAGTGGCAATCGCTCACCTTCAAGCTGCTGATCGGCCTCGGCGTCGCCGGCCTGGCGGTTGCCTATCAGGACAGCCTGCCTCGTTTCGAAGGCCGCGGCGCCGGCCTGGTGTCGAGCCAGATGGCGGACCTCACCGAGCTCAGCCGCCTCGTCGGCCACAAGGGCACCGTGACGGCAGTTGCCGCCGCCGACCAGGGCCGCTGGATCGTTTCCGCCGGCATGGACGGCACGCTCAAGGTGTGGAACGCGGGCTCGGGCGCGCTCATCCGCACGATCGAGCTCGACGAGGGCGCGGTAACCGCGCTTTCGGTCGATGACCGGCGTGCGCTCACCGGGCACAAGGGCGGTGCCATCGTGCTCTGGGACCTGGAGCGAGCCGAGAAGCTCGGCGCCTTCTCATACGGCGGGGCGCCGGTGATGTCGGTCGCCTTCACCGGTGATGCCGGCACCTTTGCAGCGGCCGACCAGGCCGGCGCGATAGCCACATTCGATCTGCGCGCGCCGCCGGCGCCATCCGCGGTGCTCGAAAGCACTGAAGGTGCTGCCCAGACGATTGCCGTCGCGCACGCGGCAAACCTGCTGGTGGCGGGCGGTCAGGACCGCGCGATCAAGCTGTGGCGGATCGACACGCGCGGCCTGATGCGAACGTGGCGCGGCGATGGCCATGCGTTGGGCGCGCTCGACATCGCGCCGGATGGCCGCTTGGTGGCGAGCGGCGCGTTGAACGGCGCGGTCCGCCTGTGGTCCACCGGATCGTCGCGGCCGAGACGGACGATTGCCGCCCACGCGGGCCGCGTAACCGCGCTCGCCTTCGCGCCCAACGGCCGGCTGCTGGCCTCGGCCGGCGAGGATGGTCAGATCAAGCTCTGGGATCTGATGCGCGGCGGCCGCAATCCACGCGTGTTCCGCGGCCACGCCGGCCCGGTGCAGGCGGTCGCTTTCTCGCCCGACGGCCGCCGCCTGCTCTCGGCCGGCCAGGACAGCATCGTTCGCATCTGGAGCGTCGCGCCGGTGCTGGCGCGGGAGTGAGTAAGCGTCCTCCGGTGGCGACGACGCCGGTATTGGTCTATGCCATGTCAGCTATGGGGGCCAACGCTGACGGATTAGCGAATATTGCTGTTGCGCCAGCGCCTGACCTGACTCCTGCACTGCAGCAAACTACGTATGCCGGTTGCAGAGCAACCGGGTGTCCGTTTCGGAAGGACGGCATTGGGGCGATGGCCCGCCAGACCAACCCTTGACACACATCAAAGTTGCCCCAGCCCGAAGCTGAGAAGCTTTTGCTGAGATCGAAATCAGGGAGATCGCCGATGAAGGTGCAAGAGATCATGACGCGAGATGTCACCACGGTGGGCCCGGACACCTCGGTCCGCGACATTGCAGCCCTTATGGTGGAGAAGCATATCAGCGGCGTTCCGGTGCTGACCGACGATGGCGAGATCATCGGCATGGTCAGCCAAAGTGATTTGTTGCACCGCGCAGAGGTAGGAACCGAACGCAAGCACAAGTGGTGGTTCCGCACTTTCGCGGACTCTGACGCTTTAGCGCGAGAGTTTGCCAAGGCGCACGGGCTCAAGGCCCACGATATCATGTCCCGCTATGTCGTCTCGGTCCGTGACGATGCGGAACTGAGGGATGTCGCTGACATCCTCGACAATCACCGCATCAAGCGAGTCCCTGTCGTGCGAGAGGGCCGCCTCGTCGGGATCATCACGCGCGGCGATCTCGTGCGCGCGTTGAGCCAGGTTCAGATTTCCAAGGTGGCTAAGAAGATCGATAATGCCGCTCTGCATAAGACACTGCACGACCGCATGCGGAGCCAGTCCTGGATCAACGACAGCTACATTAACCTCACTGTGAACGACGGCGTCGTGGAGCTTTGGGGCTTTGTCGGTACGACCGACCAGCACAGCGCACTCCGTGCACTCGTCGAGGAGACCGACGGGGTGCGCCGGGTTGTAGACAATCTAAGTGTCGCAGGTCCTTTGCGAGGAGGAATATAGTCGCCTCTCCCGGACGATCCTCCAAATTTTGAAAGAACGTCAGCAAGTTGGAGTATTGCTGTCGTAGCAGTGAATTGGAGGGATCGGCACTCCCCCTCGCCATCGTCGCCGTCAGGCGACGGCCGTTGACGGTCTGGGCGTCGTGCCGGTGCGGCGCAGGCTCGGCTCCAAGACGCCCTCGGCCAGGAGCTTTTTGATGTGGCCGATGCGCTGATAGCGCGGCCCCTCGAACTCCTCGAGCTTCAAACCGCTGGCGCGGTAGGTCGCGTAGAGCTGCTCGGCACCCTTGCGCGCATCCCATTGCGGCTTGAACGCAGGGAGCACGCGACGGATCTTGTCGCAGCTGACGCGATAGTTGCGCGTGTCCGGCGCCGCGTCCTTGGCGAACTCGATCCGGCAGCCGGGAACGACGCCGGCGACGATCTCGGCCAGCTCTCGGATGCGGTAGTTGTGTGCGGTCTGACCGACGTTGAAGGCCTGGTTCGCCACGGCCTCGATTGGCGCCTCGAGCGCGGCAATGAACGCGCGCGAGATGTCCTCGATGTGCACGATCGGGCGCCAGGGCGAGCCGTCAGACTTGAGATGGATCCGACCGGTCGTCACGGCCCAAGCGACGAGATTGTTCAAGACGATGTCGAAACGCATGCGCGGCGAGACGCCGTAGGCGGTGGCCGGCCGCAAGTAGACCGGAGCGAAAGTCTTGTCCGCCAAGCCGGCCAATTCCTGCTCCGCCTTGACCTTGGCGGCGCCATAGGACGTGACGGGAGCGAGCGGTGCCGTCTCGTCGAGCAGGTCGTCGCCGGCGGCGCCGTAGTTGCTGCAGGAGGAGGCAAACAGGAACCTCCGCACGCCGGCCTTCTTGGCGGCTGCCGCCACGCGGATCACCGCCTCGTGGTTGACCTCGTAGGTGTTGGCGGGATTGAGGTTGCCCAGCGGATCGTTGGAGAGCGCGGCCAGATGGATCACCGCGTCGAAGCCTTTTAGATCGCCGGCCTCGACGTCGCGCGCGTCCTTGAGGATGGATGGCACGTCGGCAATCGCGCCACCCGCAGGATAGGTGCAGCGCTGGTAGAGATCGCTGTCGTAGCCGACGACCTCGTGACCCGCAGCGAGCAGCATGGGGGTCATGACCGTGCCGATGTAACCGCTGTGACCGGTCACAAGAACGCGCATCGCTCGATCTCCCTCATCATGTTCTGAACCGCCGCCGGAACCCAGGCGCGAGCTGCGGCTTGCAGTGCCGAGCAAGCCGCGTGCCCAACCACATGTTATGTCGCGCCCGATCCCAGTCACAAGCCATTTTGACGCAGAGCGGGGTGGCCCGGCGAGCGTGATTCTGATAACCAGGGGCGCGCATAAACCCTGGGAGCGTTCCGACGTTGCGCCGCGATGGGAGCTGGGCCATCCTGTTCTGCCGGCCGGTTCGGCGCATCGAGACGTGCCATCAGGCAGCGTCGAGGTGCGCGAGTCGGCCGGTGTAGGCGTTGCCGAAGAGCGAGCGGGGAGTGCTTGTTGGGGATGCGCACATTTCTGGCTGCGTGCTCGTGTTGCCTGGCCGTGTTGCTCGGTGCTGGAACGGCGGCGGCGCAGAACAACTATGGCGCCATCGCTTATTCCCCGTCGACTGGAGCACATGGCTGGTCCTACGACTATGGCTCGCGTGCCGCGGCCGAGGACGTGGCGCTTTCGGCTTGCCGGCGCCATGCCGGTGACTGCCTCATTCCAATCTGGTTTCGCAACGCGTGCGGCGCGCTGGCGGTGGGCTCCAACGGCTACGGCTCGGGATGGGGATCGAACCGCAGATTGGCCGAGAATTTTGCGCTGCGATCGTGCCGCCAGCGCACGGGCGGCTGCTGGATCAAGCGCTGGGCCTGCACCACCCGTTGAGCGCGAGCCGTCCATTCACTGCACGCGCGCGTTCGCTCTCTCCGCCAAGGTAGGCCTTGCGCCCCGCGGCCGATCACAGTCTATTTGTCTGAAGACGGATTTTGACGATCGACACTTAAATGGATTGATGACCATGCCTCCTACCTCCAGAGCACCAAGCGCGCCTGTCGATGTGGGCCCACTCGCCGAGCGCATTGGCTACATGCTGCGGCGGGCCCATATGGCCGTCTTCGATCAGGGTAACGAGGCCTTTGGAGAAATCAATCTGCGTCCCGCCCAATACGGCATCCTGCTCTTCCTTGCGCACGCGCCGGGCCGCAATCAAGGGGATGTTGGCGCCGCGCTCGGCATTCAGCGGTCAAACTTCGTCGGGCTGATCAAAGGGCTCGACCATCGCAAGCTGGTCCGGCGCAGCCGGGGGCCTGATGATCGGCGCCTCCTCGCTCTGCATTTGACCAAACGGGGAAAGGCCTTGTTGCGGGACGCCAAGAAGATTGACGCCAAGCTCGACCGCCGCTTCAAGAAAAAGCTCGGCCGCGGCGGGCGCGAAAAGCTCCTGGAGCTTCTGACGAAGCTCGCCGAGCCCGATAAGGGCTCGCGCCACTAGTTTGATGCGGCGACAAGAAGCGCCCGCCGCCGGATGCCGAAGAGCGGCGCCGGCGTGAACTGTTGGCTTCCTGCATAAACTCTGCTTAGAACGCGCCCATCGGGCGCCGCGGCATGCCGGCGCCAGGCCCCTGTTGCTGAGCACGATGGAAAAGAGCGTCACCTCCAAGGCTCCCTACTTCGACGCGCACGAGGTCGCGCGGGACCTGATCGGCTACATCGACGCGGAGAACGGCGTCGCGCATGCGGCCCGGCCTGCCGTGCTGGAGCGGCTGAAGGAGCTGCTGCGCGGCGCCCGCGCGCAGGCCGCGCAGCAGCTTGCCAACGACGGCAATGGCCGGCGCTGCGCGGAGGGCCTGGCGCTGTTCCAGGACGAGCTGATCCGCCTGGTCTTCGATTACACGATCGCCAACGTCTATCGAGCCACCAATCCCTCGGACGCAGAGCACATGGCGATCGTTGCCACCGGCGGCTACGGGCGGGAGCTGCTCGCCCCGTTTTCCGACGTCGATCTGTTGTTCCTGCTGCCCTACAAGCAGACGCCCTGGGGCGAGAGCGTGGTCGAGTACATGCTCTATCTGCTGTGGGACCTGGGGCTGAAGGTCGGCCATGCCACGCGCACGGTCGAGCAATCGCTGAAGCTGGCACAGGCCGACGTCACCATCCGCACCGCGCTGCTCGACGCCCGCCTGATCCTGGGCGACAAGCCGCTGTATGAAGAGCTGAGCCAGCGCTTCCGGCGCCAGGTGGTCAGCGGCTCGGCGCGCCAGTTCGTCGAGGCGAAGATGGCCGAACGCGACCAGCGCCACGGCCGGTCCGGGGAGTCGCGCTATCGCGTCGAGCCCAACATCAAGGACGGCAAGGGCGGCCTGCGCGACCTGCACACGCTGCATTGGCTGGCGAAGTACCTCTATGGCGACGGCCCAAGCACGGGCTCGGTCGAGTTCAAGGTCTTCACGGCCGACGAGTACGCCACCTTCCGCCGGAGCGAGGATTTCCTCTGGACGATCCGGTGCCAGCTGCATTTCCTGACCGGCCGCGCCGAGGAACGCCTGACGTTCGACGTGCAGCCGGTCATGGCCGAGCGCCTGGGCTACGTCGACCGTCGCGGGTTGCGCGCGGTCGAGCGCTTCATGAAGCACTATTTCCTGGTCGCCAAGGATGTCGGCGATCTCACCACCATCCTGTGCTCGGCGCTCGAGATCGAGCAGCACAAGGCCTGGCCCGGATTCACCGGGTTCCTCAATCCGCTCAGCTGGCGCGCGCGCCGTCAAATTCGAGCCAGCAGCGACTTCCGCATCGACAACGGCCGCCTCAACGTCGCCGACGCCGACGTGTTCAAGCGCGATCCCGTCAATCTCATCCGCTTCTTCGCCAGAGCGGAACAGACAGACGCCTTCTTTCATCCCAACGCCGTGCGGCTGCTGCGCCGATCGTTGCGCCTGATCGACGACACGCTGCGCAACGACCCGGAAGCCAACCGCATATTCCTGGAGATGCTGTGCTCGGAGAAGAACCCGGAGCCGACCCTGCGGCGCATGAACGAGGCCGGCGTGCTCGGCCGCTTCGTGCCCGACTTCGGCCAGATCGTCTCCATGACGCAGTTCAACATGTACCACCACTTCACGGTGGACGAGCACCTGATCCGGACGGTGGGCGTGCTCTCCGACATCGAGCACGGCAAGGCAGCCGAGTCGCATCCGGTGGCGACAAGAATCTTCAAGACCATCCAGCATCGCCGGGCCCTTTACATGGCGGCGTTCCTGCACGACATCGCCAAGGGACGCGAGGAGGATCACTCGCTGGTCGGCGAACGCATTGCGCGCACGCTTTGCCCGCGGCTGGGCATGAGCGCGGCCGAGACCGAGACCACGGCCTGGCTCGTCGCGCAGCACCTGACCATGAGCCAGGTGGCCTTCAGCCGCGACATCGGCGACCCCAAGACCATTCGCGACTTCGCCAACATCGTGCAGAGCCCCGAGCGGTTGAAGCTGCTGCTGGTGCTGACGATAGCCGACATCCGCGCGGTGGGGCCCGGCATCTGGAACGGCTGGAAGGGCCAGCTGCTGCGCGGCCTCTACTATGAGACCGAGCCGGTGGTGGCGGGCGGCCACACCCAGCTCGCCTCCCGCGACCGGGTTGCCGCGGCCCAGGAAGCCTTCCGCACCGCCGTCGCCGGCTGGCCCAGGGACGAAGCGCAGCGGTTCATCGACCGGCACTACCCCGACTATTGGCTCAAGACCGATGCGCGCAAGGTCGTGGAGCACGCCAACATGATCCGCGCGGCCGAAAGCGCCGGCCGCAAGCTCGCCAGCGACTTCAAGACCGATGCCTTCACCGCCATCACCGAGCTGTCGCTGTTCGCGCCCAACCACCCGCGGCTGCTGGCGCTGTTCGCCGGCGCATGCGCATCAGCCGGCGCCAACATTTCCGGCGCCCACATCTCCACCACGCGCGACGGGTTTGCGCTCGACACGTTCCTGCTCGCGCGCGAGTTCGAGCACGACGAGGACGAGCTGCGCCGGGCGCGCCGCATCGCCGATACGATCGAGAAGCTGCTCAGGGGCGAGATCAGGCTCGGCGCCCTGATGGCCAAGCGGCGCGAAAAAAAGGGGCGGCTCGACGCCTTCACGGTGGCGCCCGAGGTGCTGGTCGACAACACGCTGTCGAACCAGTTCACGGTGATCGAGGTGGCGGGCCTCGACCGGCCCGGCCTGCTGTTCGAGCTGACCAACACGCTGTCCGACCTCAATCTCGACATCACCTCCGCCCACATCACCACCTTCGGCGAGAAGGCCGTCGACGTGTTCTACGTCACGGACCTGACCAACAAGAAGATCACCAACCCCGCCCGCGAGAAGGCCATCCGCGAGCGGCTGCTGGAGGTGCTGGGGTAGGACTAGGTGTCAGCGCAGGTGCCAGACCCTCCGGGTCTGACACCATGGGATCAGCTGTGATGCGCGCGATAGCTCGCACTTCGATGGACGAAGCGCGTG
Source organism: Hyphomicrobiaceae bacterium (assembly GCA_035258465.1). GTDB lineage: Bacteria > Pseudomonadota > Alphaproteobacteria > Rhizobiales > Hyphomicrobiaceae > AWTP1-13. Next base: position 458 of record DATEVP010000497.1, on the reverse strand, counting down.
CCTGCGCCGAAGCCCTTCGGCGCGTACGAGGGGGGAGGGCGGCGCGCCATGAGTTGGCGACGCTTCCCTTGCGCCGCCGATGCCACCGGCTCGCCATGCGGCGCCAACTCATTCGGCGCGCGGAGTGGGGGTGTCTCACGCACGCTCCAACGTCACCCCGGCGCCCGCGGTCACCGCATCTGTCTGCGAGGCGCCCTTGCCGTCAATTCATAGGTACACGCCCCGGCCCGCACGCGCCGCCATCAAGCAATCCAGCGCTTGCGCCGCTTGTAGGATTTCACGTCGCGGAAGCTCTTGCGGTCGCCGCCGCCGATGCCGAGGTAGAATTCCTTCACGTCCTCGTTCTCGCGCAGCGACTTGGAATTGCCGTCCATCACCACGCGGCCGTTCTCCAGGATGTAGCCGTAGCTGGCCAATTTGAGCGCCATGTTGGTGTTCTGCTCGGCCAGCAGCACGGA
>DATEVP010000496.1:0-2883 GCA_035258465.1 Hyphomicrobiaceae bacterium | reverse complement strand
TCATCCCCGCGAAGGCGGGGACCCACGCAAGCATGCTTGTGGCAACGTCGCGAACCACAATTGACTGGCGTGGGTGCCCGCCTGCGCGGGCATGACGTCGCGAGAAGGTGCTCGGAACCTCACCTTTCCCGCCGCGTAATCCGCCCCTCGCGCAGGTCGCGCTCGATGGCTGCGGCATCGCGCGCGGCCGGATCGCCGAGCCCGCCGCCGCCCGGCGTCCTGACCACGAGGCGCTGGCCCGACCGCACCCATTGCGTGCCCTTGCCGGCGAGCTTGGGCCCGCCCTTGATCTCGACCGCGCCCGCAGCACCCGCCTGGCCGCCCCTGCGCCCGCGCGGGGGAAAGTCGATGCGGTCGAAGGCGGCCAGCAGCTCGAAGGGCTCGGCAATCCCGCTCTCGATCTCGATGTCCTGCCCGAGCCCGCCGCGCGTCTGCCCCTGCCCGCCCGAATCGGGCCGCAGCTCCTTCTTCCAGAAGATCAGCGGCGTGATGGCCTCGGCGATCTCCACCGGCGTGCCCTTCACGCCCGAGGGGTAGGCCGTGGCGGAGAGCCCGTCGGCATGCGGGCGCGCACCGGTGCCGCCATTCGATGTCACCGCCATGCTGAAACCGTAGTTGCCGCCGCCCCCACCCTTCACCGAGCCGCGCACGATGATGTTCCACAGGCACGAGGTGCCCTCGGCCGGCACGCGGTCGGGAATGGCCTGGGCGAGACAGCCGAACACCACGTCGGGCAGCATCTGGCCGATGATGTGGCGGATGCACACGGCGGCGGGCTTTGGTGCATTGAGGATGCATCCCTCCGGCGCCGACACCGTCAGCGGCGCCAGCGAGCCGGCATTGTTGGGGATGTGCCGCGCCACGATGCACCCCAGGCCGAACACGGTGTAGGCCGTGGTATAGGCGAGCGGCACGTTGATGCCGCGGCGGGCCTGGGGATCGGTGCCGGCGTAATCCACGTGAATGCCCTCGGCGCTGATCGTGGTCGTGGCCCGCAGCGTGATCGGCCCGTCGAAGCCGTCGGTGGTCATGGCATTGGACCAGGTGCCCTTGGGCAGCGCGGCGATCTCGGCCAGCACGGCCTGCCGGCTCTTGGCGCAGATGTGGTCGGCGAGTTCATCGAGGTCGTCGAGCTTGAATTCCTCCATCATCTCGATCAGGCGCCGGCAGCCGACGTCGTTGCAGGCGGCGAGCGAGTAGACGTCGCCCACCGTGTCGATCGGCAGCCGCGTGTTGGCGCGGATCATCGCCATCAGCGTCTCGTTGACCCTGCCCTCCTCGAGGATCTTGAGGAAGGGGATGTAAAGCCCCTCCATGAACACGTCGGTGCCGTCCGGGCCGAAGCCGATGCCGCCGATGTCCATCAGGTGCGAGGTGCACGAGAAGAGGCCGACCAGCTTACCCTTGTGGAAGCAGGGCGTGGTGATGACGAAGTCGTTCAGGTGCCCGGTGCCCATCCACGGGTCGTTGGTGATGTAGGCGTCACCCGGCTTCATGGTCTCGAGGCCGAAATGGCGGATGAAATGCTTGACCGATTCGGCCATCGAGTTGACGTGGCCCGGCGTGCCGGTGACGGCCTGCGCCAGCATGCGCCCGTTGCGATCGAAGATGCCGGCCGAGAGATCGCCGGCCTCCCGCACGATCGCCGAGAACGCCGTGCGCAGCAGCGTCTGCGCCTGCTCCTCGACCACGGCGATCAGCCGGTTCCACATGATCTGCAGCTCGATGTCGCCGATCGGTTTGGCCATGGGCACTCTCAATTCCTTTCAGGTTTCGACGTCACGGACAGGGCCACGAGCGGGCTGAGGGCGGCGGCAAATGCGGCCTCTCCGTCTGCGTTCCCGGAAGCCGAGCCAGGCTTCAAGAAGCCGGGGCGAGGCTGTCCGGGATCTTGCCCCGCAATTGTGGAGCACGCGCTCACCACTCGAAGCCCTCCGCCGCCAGCACATCGCCGAACAAGTCGCGCCAAGTGGGATTGTGCTTCTCGATCAGCGCAATCTTCGACTCACGTCGCCACCGCTTGATGGCGCGCTCGCGCCGTGCCGCAGCCCGTGCGTCCGTGTGGACCTCGAAATGGACGAGGCGATCGACCCAGTAGCGCTTGGTGAAGCCTTCGCGCACGTGTTCGCGATGCTGCCAAGTGCGGTGAGGAAGAGTGCTCGTCATACCGACATAAAGCACGCCGCGCGGGCGGCTGGCCATGATGTAGACGTAGTACAATTTGTGCGGCGTTTGATGCATGGCTCTGCGCACCCTAGCAGCGGGCAAGACCCCGGCTCTGCGCGCTCCGGATTATATTCGGAGCGCTTCGGCCGGGGACGCAAACGGAGAGGGTTGCGCCAGTCAGATCCGCGGCAAGCGGCACTCCGAACGCGCACTTCGTCAGTTTTCCCAGCTCAGTGGCCATGCACTCGAAGCGGGTCACGCACTCGGTTTCTCATGTGCGGCTCGCCTTCGCCGTGAGCACCAGGGCGCCGCCGGCGTCGACGGCGGCATCGAAGCTTGGCGAGACGTAGGTGGAGGTGCCCTCCTCGACGATGAGGGCGGGCCCTTTGATGGCGACGCCGGGAGAGAGGCTATTGCGCTCGAACATCTGGACGGCGAGGCGCTTGCCGAGTTTGGCGTCGAACACCGAGCGCTCGGCAACCGCTGCCGGCGCGGGGCGCGGCTTCACCGGCTCCAGGCGACGCGGCGGCTCCCGCTCCGTCGTCGCCAACACCACCCAGGTCATGATCTCGATTTGGGCGTTGGGAATGTGGCGCTCGAACTGGCGCGTGTATTCCCGCTCGAACTCGGCCCTGAACGTTGCCGCATCCGCCGCCGTCAGCGTGCGGTACGGCAAGCCGACCGTGATCTCGTGGCCCTGCCCCAGGTAGCGCATGA
>DATEVP010000495.1:0-2592 GCA_035258465.1 Hyphomicrobiaceae bacterium | reverse complement strand
TGGCATCCGCCAGTATCTTGGCGTGATCGAAGGCCAGCTCCAAGCCCGCCGAGAGCGCCACCCACTCGACAGCCTGGGCGTCGTCGCCGGCCTTCGCAACCGCGCTCCTCACGCGGGTCAGAAAGGCGACGGAGCAGGTGTGCCCGCGCGGGTCGCGCTTGGGATCCGAATAGACCCCGATCAGATCGAGCCGGCCGGCCTTCACCCCCGTCTCTTCCATCAGCTCCCGCCGGCAGGCGTCCTCGACCGTCTCGCCGACCTCGACGAACCCGCCCGGCAGCGCGTACTTGCCCTTGAACGGCGGATGCCCGCGCCGGATCAGCAGCACGCGCCCCTTGGCGTCGAAAACCACGCAATCGCTCGCCAGCACCGGCGTCTTGGGAAAAAGCACCGCCCGCTCACATGCCGAGCGCGCCCCGCACCTGCTTCAGGCCTTCCTGGTGCTGGCTGTAGTTGCGCCCGCCGAGCACGCCGCCGTCGACGACGATGTCGGTGGCGTTGACGTAGGTGGAGCGGTCGGAGGCCAGCCACAGCACGCACTGGGCGATGTCGTCGGGGATGCCGGCGCGCGGAATGGGTGACGCCTTGGCGTAGATCTCCTTGATCTTGGCGGTCGCCTGCTCGGCCTTGGCCGTCTCCATGCCGAGCGCCTTGGCGAGGATGGCGGTGGCAATCGGGCCGGGCGACACGGAATTGACGCGCACGTTGTGCTCGCCGAGCTCCATGCCGACGAGACGCGTCAGGTGGTTCACCGCGGCCTTGGCCGCGCCGTAGATCATCGACGTGGAATAGCCGGCCTGATGTCCAGCGATCGAGCCGTTGTTGATGATGCTGCCCGCGCGCTGCTTCATCATGATGGGCGCCGCATGCTTCATGCCGAGCATCACCGACCGCACCAGCAGCGCCATGGCCTTGTCGAAACCGTCGACGGGAATGCTCGTGATGCTGCCCGTCGGCGCCGGCCCGCCCGCATTGTTGAAAAGATAGTCGAGCCGGCCGCCGAAGGCCTTCTGGGCCTCGCCGATCACGCGCTTCCAGTCGTCCTCGGACGTGGCATCGGCCACGATGAAGCGCGCGTTCGGCCCAATCTTCGCCGCCACCGCCTCGCCTTCGGCCTTGCGCCGGCCGGTGAACACCACCTTGGCGCCCTCCGCCACGAACAGCTCCGCCGTCCGCGCGCCGATGCCGCTGGTGGCGCCGGTGATGATGCCTACTTTGCCGTCGAGCATGCCCATGGCGTTTTCCTTGCCGAGAAGGGGTCAGACCCCTTGCGCTGCCGTTCGCGATTCAACAACACGTTCAAGCAAGGGGTCTGACCCCTTCAGCGCCATAGTACCCGTGCGCGGCCCAAGCTCAACTTGGCTTGCGCCCTCGAGCGGTAGCAGGCATCAGTGGCCGAGGGAGACCGCCCATGCAACGCCCCGAGATCCTCAAGCGCGAGATCAAGGCGCTGGCTTTCGACCAGTACGGCACCATTGTCGACATGCAGAAAGGGCTGACCGAGGCCGTCACGCCGTTCCTGCAGCGCAAAGGCTGGGAGGGCGAGCCCGGCAGCTTCGTCACCTGGTGGCGGCGCACGCACTTCGAGAACTCGATGATCGATGCGCTCATCGACCGCGGCCACACCCCCTACCGCCAGATCGGCCACCGCGCCGTCTCCCACGTCATGGACCGCTGCGGGATCGCCTACACACAGGAGGAGGTGGCCTGGCTCGTCGGCCAGATCGAGACGCTGAAACCCTTCCCCGACGTCGTCGCCGCGCTCGGCAAGCTGCGCGCGGCCGGCTACAAGCTCGCCATCCTCTCCAACGGCGACCGCGACATGCTCAAAGCGGCGGGGCCGCACATCGGCTTTCCCTTCGATCACGTGATTTCAGTTCAGGAAGCGGGATACTTCAAGCCGCACTGGAAGACCTACGCCGCGGCGCAAGAGATCATCGGCGAGGAGCGCGCCTCGATCCTGTTCGTCGCCAACCACGCCTTCGACTGCATCGGCGCCAAAGCCTACGGCATGCGCTCCGCCTTCATCGATCGCCGCAAGCGCCCCTTCGGCGAGACGCCGCACCAGCCCGACCTCACCGTCGCCAACTTCGCCGAGCTCGCCGCCGCGCTGGCGTAGGTTGGGTTAGCGCGGCTACGACGGTCGAGGAAGAGTCGCGACATCACTCCGCGCGTAACCCAACATCGTTCCGCGCTAGGTGAGTTGGGTTACGCGCGGAACTGGCGATTCAACTTGCAAATTCCCGTATTGCCCGCGCTAACCCAACCTACGCAACCTCCCTAACGCTTTGTCAGCAACTTCCCCTCGAGCTGCAGGATGCAGCCGTCGATGTTGTGGATGACCTCGTCGATCGTGCGCACTTCGGCCTCGATCTCGGCCACGGTCGGCTTGCGCGGCGTCTGCTCGGATGCCTTGCCTTGCTCGAGCATCGCCGAGACGCCCCAGCGCATGTCGTCGACGAAGGTCTCAAAACCGCTCTTGGGCGCCTTCGCCTTCTTGGGCCGCTTGGCCCGCGCCGCCTTCTTGCGCTTCATCAGGGCTGAGCGCAGGAACTTCAGCTCCCGCTTGCGGTGCCGCAGCTCCTTGACGGC
>DATEVP010000494.1:0-4638 GCA_035258465.1 Hyphomicrobiaceae bacterium | reverse complement strand
TCGCCGGCCGGCAGGTGCGCGGGGCCGACTTCGCCCGCGCGTCAGGCGGCAAGCCCAGCCTCGCCGTGGGGCAGGTCGCGTTCAGCCTCTCGCACAGCGACGGATTTGCACTTCTTGGCGTGACCCGGCTCGGTGAGGTCGGCGTCGATCTCGAACGGGCGCGCAGTGTGCGCCTGTCGCAGCTCCGCCAGCGGCTGATCGTGGCGGCGGGTAACGGGCTGGCCGACATGCCGCTGGCCGGTGAAAGCGGCGAGGAGGCGTTCTTGCAAGCGTGGTCGCGCCTCGAGGCGTTCGCCAAGGCGCGCGGCAGTGGCCTTGCCCGTCTGCTCGCCGACGTGGGCGTGCGGGGCGGCAGCAGCACGCCGGCGCGCGTCGAGGCGGCAGCGCGGCGCGTCGTTGGGGAGGCAGGGCTGAAAGTGCGCGACCTGACGTTGCCGCCTGGTCTCTATGGTGCCATCGCCGTTGGGCAGGCGGCCGCTGTCCCGCGTGTGCGCGCTTTCCCTGCCAACGGCCCCGCAATCGAGCGGCTCCTGGCGTCTCGCGCGGCACCAGGCCCGGGACGCTAAGAGTCCAACCGCGCCCGGCGGGACCGTTGCCCCGACGTGTGGATTGGGATATGGTTAACGCTCAGAAAACCACCGGAATTCTGCGTCCGGGCAGGGGTCTTGTTGCGCTTGTGTCAGGCCTTGGGGGAGGGGTGCAATGCGTCTGCGCGGAGTGGTGTGGCGCGTTCTGTTTCTGGTCGCGTTTCTCCTGGAAACCTCGGCGGCCTTCGCGGGCATCGCCTCTCTTCGCCAACGCTGGCCTCAGGACAAGCAGAGGCTCGGCATCTGCTTCTTCGGAGGGAATGCCGAATCCCGGGCCATGATCGCCCGCATCGCTCACGAATGGACGCGTGAGACCAGAATCTCGTTCGACTTAGGTCCCGAGCCCGGCTTCCACAGTTGCGGCGGCGAGCAGAAGTTCGATGTCCGCGTCGGATTCGAGGCGAGTTCGATTTCTTCGCACCCAACCAGCGTGGTCCCACCGCGCAATGCGACGCGGTCAAGACCGATGACAAGCTCGACGTCGCGCTCCTTCGCCTGGACCGCGATGCCGGCGAGATTGCGCCGGGCAAGAAGAGGCAGCCCGTGAAGCCGCGCCCGGCGAGCGAGGGCATGCCGGACGTGGTCAGGATGCTGCATCATCCAATTGGGCTGCCGCTTGCCATCCATGAGCATTGCCGGATTTTCAAGGTCGAGCAGACGGACATCTTTCACGATTGCGCGGCGACCAACGGGAGCTCCGGCTCGCCGCTGTTCGACGAGCAGATGCGCTGGATCGGGCTTCACTACAAGGGGCCTACCCAAAGGAATGGTCCGTGGAAAAGCAGAATGCCGACAGGCTCAAGAACGGGCCCAAGTTCAACCAGGCGAGAGCCGGAACGGCGTCCTGGATTTTCTGAAGAGGCAGGTTCCATAGCCACTCGCGCGAGCGCGTGCGGCCGGTAGGGAGAGCAGGGACGATGCGTAAGTTCGGTCGGGAGATATTCGTGCTTGCGGGCGCGCTCCTCGCTCTGGGGCCGGGTGCGGCGCGCGCGCACGACCTTCGCGGCATAGTTGCCGAGCGCAACTCGCTCGAGCCCGAGGTTTGGACCAAGGTCGAGGAGATCCGGACCTTGCGGCGGTTCCTCGCCAACGAGTCGGGGAAATCGCAGGATGCGGAGCTCGAGGCGGTGGTGCAGAGGGAGATGACGTGGCCCGACAACCGGGTCAGCGTCTGTTTCCTCGATGGCCGCAAGGAAGCGCGCGATCATGTCGCCGAGGTCGCGCAACGCTGGACGGAATCCACGAGCCTGCAGCTCGACTTCGGCCCCGCCGGCAACCGCAGCACGTGCACTGCGGCAAGCCCCGCCAACGTCAGGGTGAGCTTCGTCGGCTCAGGCTACTGGTCCTATGTGGGCATCGAGGCGAAGCTGGCGAGCGGCAAGCAGCAGACGCTGAACCTGCAAGGCATGAACAAGACGACCTTCACCGCCGACGACGACGGCATCATTCTGCACGAGTTCGGCCACGCGATCGGCTTCGAGCACGAGCATCAGAGCCCGGTCTCGGTTTGCGAAAAAGAGTTCGACTGGGACTACCTCTACAAGGCAATGGGCTGGAGCCCGCAGAAGATCGATCAAAACATGCGGCAGCTGCAGCCGTCGAGCAAGCTGCTGACGACGACATTCGACCCCGAGTCGATCATGCTCTACAGCCTCGACAAGGAATCCTTCAAGGATCCGAGCACGTCGAAGTGCTACATCCCCAATCCCAACAACGTCATTTCCAAGCTCGACCGCGAGGCGGCGGCGACGGTCTATCCGGTTGCCTTGAGCTCGGCGCCGCAACCGGCCACGCGCGGCCTTGCGGCTGCGCCCCGGGCCAGGGATGCCGCAGTCAAGGACGCACTCAAGCGGCTGAAGGACCTCACCCAGACGCCCAGGCGCTGACGGCCATCGGCTCACAGCAGGGAGCGCACGCGCGCCCTGCTCGCGGCGTCACCGCTCGATTGCTTTTCGTGTCCAACGTCTGCTCGCGCGCCCGCGCCCGGCCCCGCCTACTCCTCGTAGTCCGGCGGTAACGTGCAGCCGTTGGTGTCGGTGTTCCAGTAATTGCGCGCGCTCGCGCTGTCGATGCCCTGGAACAGCAGCCAGAACGAGAGCTCGGACTTGACGCAAACACCGGTTTCCATGAGCGTCTTGACGCCTTCCATCATGATGTCGCGGACGGCCTCGAAATCGAGATCGGTCCGGCGGCAGTGATGCAGGTCGAAAAGCCAGTCGTGGATCAGGTAGGCCGGCCCATACCCCCAGCTCGACAGGTCGGGCAGGGACTGTGCGAGCCAGGGCACCGAGCCGCCGTCCGTGAACATGTGCCGCGGCACAATCACGGCGCCGTTGTTGGGGCGCCGGAAAGAGAAAGCGGCGCCCTTGTGCGGGATCAGCGCGAAGTAGTTCGGGTCGGGGGTGTCCTTCAGGCTCAGCCACCGCAGGCGGATTCTGTCCAGATTGCTGAATGTGCCGGCGCCGTAGCGCTGATAGAAGGCGCTGATGATCGGCGCTTCCTGGGGTACCGCTTCCGGTCGAAATCTCGGCGGCTCGACCGCGTTGGCACTCTGCCGCGCCGCTTGCTTCAGGCGCAGCGCGTCGCGCGCAGCCGGGGACTCCGGACCTGCGGATGCTGGGCTAGGCTGCTGGGCCGCAGCGCCGGGCGGGCGGCCCACCGCCAGCGCGGCGAAGCCGGCAAGCCCGGCAAGAACTGACCGGCGGGCCGTTTTCAGGCGCACGCTTGCTTCCCTCTATTGACCGAGGCCTCGTTGACGCAACTGGTCGTCGATACCCTGCAGCAGGTTCCTGCTCTGGGCACGGTCGAGATTGTCGGCTTCCAAGGGACTGACGCCACCGGGTGCGCGAGGCCGCGCGCGCCTGGCTGCAGGTCCCGCTTTCGGCTCAGGCGGTGTCGGAACCACATACACCGGCGTTGGGCACTTGCCGTGGGACATTTCCACCGGACAACCCGGATCGCGCGCCCTTTCGACGGGGGGCACCAAGCTGATTTTCAGCGAGTGCGTGTCGGTTCTCGACGCGGTACCCCTGAGGCTCCCGGCGTAGGTCTTTTCCTTGCCGATGGGGATCAGGCTGAACCGTGGTGCGAGGCCAGCGTTCTTCTTGATGACGAAATCCAGGTTGTAGTCGAGCTGCCTCGGATTGATGTTGGCCATGTCCTTCATGAGGCCGACCCGGGCAAAAAGATCGCCGATATCGAGCCGGCCGCCGAGGCGCGCGTAGCGGCCGGGATCTTCCCGCTCGCACCGCAGCTTTTGATCGGTGTGCAAGACCTCGAGGCTCTCCTTGAAATCGATGCGTTCGGTGCGGGTGGCGGCGCCGCTGAACCCACCGGTCAGGTTGGCAATGAAGGTGGCTCCCGCGCTGAGAGGAAACACCCAGCTGTTGGTGTCGGCATCGATGCCGCCGCTGTGATCGACGATGAGCGAAAGCGTCAGTCCGGCGTTCCAGGTATGAACCCAAGCGTTGCGCGGGTCCGACCACGCCGCGTCGCGCAGCTCGCACTTGATGTTGAGGACGATGTCGGCGGTGGTGATCGCATCTTCGCGGTATTCAGGCAGCTTGGCGCAACCCGCGACAACGCAAATCGCCAAGCACGCCAGCGCTGTTCGACGCCCACCCATCAGACCCCTCTTCTTTTTCGCCCGCACTCTCGTTTCCGAGCCTTGGCGCGACAAGGGGGTCTGTGTGATGTTTGCACAACAAAGGCCCGGGCGCCGCAATCTGCCGCCCGCAGCGCCAGCTGACGCCCGGCCGACATGGGCTGTTCCCAGATGCTGCCCACATCACCCGCCGAGGTGAACGCCGCGACCATCGGCTCGATCGCAAGATCCTGATCGGGGCGTTCGAGGGCGATTCGCGCCCGAGCAAGTACTTCGACGGATTGTTCGATCAGCTGCCCCAGAGCTTCACGCTCTACGGCAAGGAGAGCGCTCCGGCAAATGCCAGTGGCCGCAGCCGCCGAAAGTTGCGGCGCGGCGTTTACACGCGCTGGGAAACGCCTTACATCACAGGCGTTGGCGGTGAGCATGCGAGGAAGCCGTCCGGCG
>DATEVP010000493.1:0-33749 GCA_035258465.1 Hyphomicrobiaceae bacterium | reverse complement strand
GCTCACCGCCGTCGCCGTCCAGCCCTTGTCGGCAGACACCTTCGTCAGAGCCGCCGTCAGCGTCGTCTTGCCGTGATCAACGTGACCGATCGTGCCTACGTTGCAGTGCGGCTTCGTCCGATCAAACTTCGCTTTGGCCATGGGTGGCTCCTACTCGTTCTACTTGCGGCTCCGATGGTCGCGTACCAGCACGCCCTTATATGGGGATTGGAGCGGGTGAAGGGAATCGAACCCTCGTCATCAGCTTGGAAGGCTGTTGCTCTACCATTGAGCTACACCCGCATCGGAAGCTGGAAATCAGGGCCGGGATTTCAGATTCCGCCTCCTGATTTTCGGTTTCTGTCTTCTGGTGGAGGGGGCTGGATTCGAACCAGCGTAGGCGAAGCCAACGGATTTACAGTCCGTCCCCTTTAGCCACTCGGGCACCCCTCCATAACGGGGGTCGGCCCCCTTGCCTCTCCGTCGTCGTCTTGTGCCGATTGTCTGGAAAGCAAGGGGCCTGACCCCCATCGCAAGCAAAATCGCCCCGCCGTGGCCGGCAGGGGCAATTCGTGCGTGTTATGGTGATTGCCTCCGCCCGTGTCAACCCGTAAAGCCCACGTGCTCGCGCACGTTTTCGCCGCGGCCGATCCTGTCCTGGAGCGGGGAGCATGCCCGACAAGCACCGCAGGCCTTCACCGCAGCGAGCGTGGGCAAGCGCCGGCCGCGAGGACGGGCCGACCCTCATCTTCGGCATCCATGCGGTGGAGGCGGCGCTCGCCAACGAGCAACGCACCATCGGCAAGCTGTTTCTGACCGACAACGCCGAGCGTCGCCTGCAGGAGGTGCTCAAGGCGCGCGGCCTGGCGCACGAGCGGGTGCTGCCCAAGGATCTCGACCGGCGCCTCGGCCCCGATACCGTTCACCAGGGCGCGCTGATCGAGACCGCGCCGCTGCCCGAACCGAGCCTGGAGGCCCTTGCCGAACAGACTGCCGGTCGCCCTCTGATCGTGCTCGATCAGGTGACCGACCCGCACAACGTCGGGGCGATCCTGCGCTCAGCCGCGGTATTCGGCGCGAGCGGGCTGATGATGACACGCCGGCACAGCCCGCCGCTCGACGGCACGCTGGCAAAATCGGCCTCGGGGGCGCTGGAGCACGTGCCCATCGTGCTGGTGCAGAACCTGGCTCGCGCCCTGGCGGAACTGAAAGAGCTCGCGTTCACCGTGATCGGCCTCGACGGGGAAGCGCCCGAGCGGCTCGAGGAGCTGACCTGGCCGGAGCGTGCCGCGTTGGTGCTGGGGGCCGAGGGCAAGGGGCTGCGCCAGCTCACGCGCGAGAGCTGCGACCGGCTCTGCCGCATCGCCACCGACGGCCCCATCGCCAGCCTGAACGTTTCGAACGCGGCGGCCATCGCCCTGCACGCGGCAGCAGCGCGACGCCTGGGCCTGGGGTAGACGCCACGCTCGGTCACAGCAAAGGGCGCGGCGACAAGTCACCGCGCCCGTTTCAAATCGTGGCCCGGGCTCGCGCCCGAAGACTCAATCGCAGATCGTCGGACGCCAGCAGCGATAGTCACCGCCGCGGCAGACATACTCGCCGACGCGATTGTACCAGCAGCTGCGGCCGACCCACTGGCATTGCCGCGGACCGCGGTAGCAGTCCGGGCCCTCTCGGTAGTAGTAGCGCCGGTCGTCGTAGGCACCGGCGATGCCGAGGCCGAGAATCGTGCCGACCGCGACGCCGGCAGCGATGCGACCGCCACGTCCCGCTTCGGCGGGCTGGCTCATCGAGGCTCCGATGCCAAGCACGATTGTCAACGCGAGCAGGCACTGCACCATCTTTCTGATCATGAGGTTCCAACCTCCCGTGTAGAGATCGTATTCTCCAAGACGCGACTTGAAGACGCGACTTGCCTGGAGAAGAGAAGTGACCAGGGCATATGAATATGGCGTGAACGCGGAATTCCAAATTAGGTTCCACCTTTACCGGTTCCAGCCATAACCACGGGGATTGGCTAGGGAAGTTAAACCACGATTCCGAGACGTGGTCCCTTCGGCACGGACGCCGCACTCACCAGGAGAGCGGATAGCCCCACGTCGGGTAGTAGTGGTACTTCGGGCCATAGTATTGGCCGCGGTAGCGATAGCGCATCTCCTCGCGGCGCACCCAATAGCCGGAGCTGTAATAGGGATAGTAGCCGGGTTGTTTGTAGTACCAGGAGCGTGGATCGTAGCGGTAGGCGCGAGGATGGTCCCGCGTGGGCGGCTCGGCGGGCGAGTAGATGCCTACACCATCACGGTTTTCGCCGGTGGCATGGGCAGGGGCGCCGGACATGAGAAGAAGCGCGCCTGCAGCAGCGGCGAGCGGGATCTTGAAGCGCATGATCGCTCCTGGCGAGAGGTCTCAGCGCCACCCTTTTACAGTGATTTGCCGCAACTTTCGAGACGCCCGCGCGAGCTCGCGCCGATTAGGCGGCGCGGTGCGACTCTGGCGCACGTCCGAGTTGCGCCGGCAAAGAGGCCCGCGCCGGTCTGCGAGCACAATCATCGCCCCGTTGGCACAAGGCAGGTCAAGTTGGGCAGGGCTTGGCCATAGTGATAAAGCGGCGAGAGCGGCGCTCTAGGGAGCTCTTCTTTTGCCGCTCCCGCCTGGTGCCAATTGCCCCGAGGGAAGGGAGCACGGCACTCGGTCTCTTACGGGGGGAAGAGACCTGATGATCAAGATAGGGGAGGCGCGGCGTGCGCGGGAGGGGAACGCAGGATGAAATCTTTGTAAGGAGTCGGTCGAGCCCCGCCATCGGCAAGCTGCAAGCGGAGCAGCAAGGCTGGTGCCGGCTGCAGGATTTGAACCCGCGACCAACGGTTTACAAAACCGCTGCTCTACCCCTGAGCTAAGCCGGCTCCGGCGGCGCCAAGAAGCCTTACGGATCGCGGCGTAGTCCGCGGGGGAACCCAAGTCAAGGTTTGGACGCCGCATCACCAGAAGTCCGTCACGGGCACAATTGTCGGATCCCCCGAATAGCTGAGCGACGCATAGCGCCCGCCGTGCACGACCAGCGGCACCCCGCCGTGCGCCGCCAGCTCCGTGATCGAGCCGATGAAGATGGAGTGATCCCCGCACTCGTGGCTGCCGACGATGGTAGCCGCAATGGTGGCGGCGGCGTCGACCAGCACCGGCGTGTGGCCGATGTGGCGGAAGGCCGGCTGCAGGTCGGCATCCGGGCGGCCGCCGAAGTGCGCGCTCAAGCGCTCATGCCCCCGGACGAGGATGCTCACGCCGAAGTGGCCGGCCTCCTTCAGGAACTCGTGCATGCGCGCCGCCTTCGCCACCGAGATGACGCAGAGCGGCGGGGAGAGCGAGCCCGACATGAAGGCGTTGGCCGTCATGCCGCGGACCTCGCCGCGCGTCTTGGTGGTGATGACGGTGACGCCGGTGGCAAAGCTGCCCATCACCCGGCGGAAGAGCGCAAGATCGATCGCGCCCGGCGTTTCGTCGTTCATGGCCCGCGCCTATCCAGCTTGCGCGCCGCGCGCAACGGCGGGGCCCCGAGCCCGGCCGTCAGCGCTGCCCGCGCCGGACATGGTAGCTGAGTTCCCCCGGATCGGTCAGGTCCGGCACCTTCCAGCCGTCGAGGTCGTACTCGGCCATGCATGCTTCCGCGAATCCCTTGAACTTGTCGGCATTGCCCGAGGCCTGGGCGCCGAACAGGCAGTAGCGGCGGATCTCCTCGGTGGAGCCCGAGTAGTTGATCTCGTAGAGCTCGTGCCGGCCGCCGAACTCGGTGCCGATCGAGTCCCACAGCAGCTTCATGAGCTTCACGCGCTCCACCGCCTGGTAGCCGTGCGAGCCCCGCAGGTACTGGTCGAGATAGGGCCGGATCTCGGGGTTCTTGAAGTCGCGGGTGTGCGAGTTGAGATAGATGAGGCCGGAAGCGACCGTCTGCTCGATCAGGTTCTTGACCTTCACGTAGGCGACGGGCGCGATGATCTGATAGGCCGCGCCGGGCTCCGGGTTGGGAAGCACATAGTCGCCGATCCAGGGCTTGGGGTCGCGCACCATGGCGTCCGACAGCGACCAGAACAGATTGCGCCAGGCGATCACCTCGCCGACGTTGGCCTGCACGCCGCGGTAGTCCTTGGTGCCCGTGGCCTCGACCGCCTTCAGCAGCAGTCCGGAGATGAAGTCGAGCTTGACGGAAAGGCGCGTGCAGCCGTGCAGCAGCGCGCGCGGCAGGAAGCCCGTGCGCGGGAAGAAATTGTTGGCCTTCTCGATGTCGTTGTAGACGAACACGTTCTCCCAGGGCACCAGCACCTTGTCCATGATGAAGACGGCGTCGTTCTCGTCGAGCCGGCTGGAGAGCGGGTGGTCGAAGGGGCTGCCCATCACGGTCGACGTCATCTCGTAGGACGTGCGGCAGATCAGCTTCACGCCGGGCGCGTTGGTCGGCACCATGAAGACCACGGCGAACTTCTTGTCCTGCACGGGGATCAGGCCGTGGTGGGCGACGAAGGTGTAGTTGGTGAGCGCCGAGCCGGTGGCCACCACCTTGGCGCCCGACACGACGATGCCCACGTCGGTCTCCTTCTCCACGTGGCAGCACACGTCGCCGACCTCGTTGGGCGGCCGGTCGCGGTCGACCGGTGGATGAATGATGGCGTGGTTGATGAAGGGCACGCGCTCCTGGCTGAATTTGTACCAGCGCCGCGCATTCTCCTGGTAGGGATCGTAGAAATCGGCGTTGGCGCCGAGCGTGCCGAGGAACGCCGCCTTGTAGTCCGGCGTGCGGCCCATCCAGCCGTAGGTGAGCTTGGCCCATTCGGCGATGGCATCGCGGCCGGCGATCGATTCCTCCAGGTTGCGTGGCGCCCTGAAATAGGCCTGGGTCATGCCGCCGTTGCCGGTCTCGGTCTCAATCAGCAGCTTGGCGTTGCGCTTCTTGTCATGCAGGGCATCGTAGAGGCGCGCCACCATGCGCGCGGTGTTGCGGAAGGCCGGGTGCTTGGTGATGTCCTTGACGCGCTCGCCGTAGATGTAGACCGAGCGCCCGTCATCGAGGGATTGCAGGAACTCCTCGCCGGTCTGCGGCGCCGACACGGCAACCTTGCCGATATTCTCCGGCCTCGTGGCAAACTCGACCCGTTCGTCGCCCTGCGCGCCCCTGGCCATGACCGTCTCCCCTTGGTTTTGTTTTCGCCGATCGTTGGAGATGCTATTATCCGGCCAGCGTCATGGCAATAACGACGCCCCGAGAGGAAACGCCTGCACATGCGCGCTGGCTCAGGCACTGGGCCCGCGCGCGTCAGCACCAGGGAGGAGGCATGCCGAACAACCGCAATCGCCCCATCACGCGCCGCAGCTTTATCCGTACATCCGCCGCCACCGGCGTCACGCTCGCCGCCGGCCCGGTTCTGGCTCCGGCCGTGCATGCGCAGGCAAAGCCGATCAAGCTCGGCTACGTCAGCCCGCAGACCGGGCCGCTCGCCGCCTTCGCCGAGGCCGATAACTTCGTGCTCGGCCAATTCCGTCAGGCCACGCAGGGCGGTTTCAAGATTGGCAGTACGTCGCGACCGATCGAGGTGATCGTCAAGGACAGTCAGTCCAACCCCAACCGCGCGGCGGAGGTGGCCAAGGAGCTGATCGTCCGCGACAAGGTCGACCTGATGCTGGTGGCGTCGACGCCGGAGACCACCAATCCCGTCTGCACCCAGTGCGAGATCGAGGAGGTCGCCTGCGTCTCGACCAAGGCGCCATGGCAGCCATGGTTCATCGGCCAGCAGGCCAATCCCGCGGGCGGGCCGCCGGCCTGGAAGCCCTTCAACTACGTCTATCACTACTTCTGGGGGCTCGAGGACATCATCGCCGTTTTCACCAACATGTGGGGCCAGGTGCCGACCAACAAATCGGTCGGCGCGCTCTTTCCCAACGACGGCGACGGCAACGCCTGGGGCGACAAGCAGGTGGGCTTCCCACCGGCGCTGGAGAAGGGCGGCTACAAGCTCACCGATCCCGGCCGCTACCAGAACCTCACCGACAACTTCTCGGCGCAGATCACCGCCTTCAAGAACGCCAAGTGCGAGATCCTCACCGGCGTCGTGCTGCCGCCCGACTTCACCACGTTCTGGAAACAGGCCCTCCAGCAGGGCTTCAAGCCGAAGGCGGCCTCCGTCGGCAAGGCCATCCTGTTCCCCGTTGCGGTGGAGGCGCTCGGCCGCGACGGCAACAACCTCTCCTCCGAGGTGTGGTGGTCGCCGAGCCACCCCTTCAAGTCCTCGCTCAACGGCATGACCGCCAAGGCGCTGGCGGACGCCTATACGGCCGCCACCAAGAAGCAGTGGACGCAGCCGATCGGCTTCGTGCATTCGCTGTTCGAGGTGGCGACCGACGTCCTGAAGCGCACCAAGGAGGTCGGCAACGCCAAGGCGACGGTGGAGGCGATCCGCGCCACCAACCTCGACACCGTGGTCGGCAAGGTCGCCTGGAACGGCGCCGGGGTGCCGCCGTTCGCCGCCAAGAACGTCACCAAGACGCCGCTGGTCGGCGGGCAGTGGCGCATCAAGGACGGCAACAAGTACGACATCGTCATCACCGACAACAAAACGGCGCCCGCCATTCCCGTCGGCGGCAAGATGGAAGCCATCGGGTGATCGGCGCGGCCGAGCGCGAGTTCCCTCTCCCCGTCGCGCTTCTTCGGCGCGAGCGGGGAGAGGGCTAGGGCGAGGGGCAGCCGCAGAACGAATGAAACGATGCTGCTCGACATCAAGGGCCTCTCCAAATCGTTCGGCTCGCTCAGGGCCGTCGACGGCATCGATCTCAGCGTTGCCCGCGGAGATGCCGTCGGCATCATCGGCCCCAACGGCGCCGGCAAGACGACGCTGTTCAACCTGATCACCGGCAATCTGGAGGCGGACGGCGGCGCCATCCATCTCAACGGCGCCGACATCACGCGCACGAAAGCGCACCAGCGCTGTATCGCCGGCATCGGCCGCTCCCACCAGATCCCGAGGCCATTCGAAGCGCTCACCGTGTTCGAAAATCTGCTGGTCGCCGCCACGCACGGCGCGCGCCAACCCGTGCCGGCAGCGGTCGATTTCTGCGCCGGCATCCTGGAGCGCACGGGCCTCATCGCCGATGCCAACCGGCCGGCTGGCTCGCTCACCCTGCTCGAGCGCAAGCAGCTGGAGATGGCCCGCGCCCTGGCGACCGCGCCCGAGTTGCTGCTGCTCGATGAGATCGCCGGAGGCCTCACCGAAAGCGAATGCCACGAGCTCGTCGCCACCATCCAGGGCATCGGCGCGTCGGGAACGACCATCGTTTGGATCGAGCACATCGTGCACGCCCTGCTGGCGGTGGTCGACCGGCTGGTCCTGCTCAACTTCGGCCGCAAGATCGTGGAAGGCGCTCCCCGCACGGTGATGAGCTCGGCGGAGGTGCGCGAGATCTATACGGGGATTGCCGCGTAGGGCAGAACAAGCCGCATGGCCCTGCTCCAAGCCCATCGCCTCACGGCCTTCTACGGCGACTTCCAGGCGCTCTTCGGCATTGACCTCGAGTTGCACGAGGGCGAGACGGTTGCCATCATCGGCGCCAACGGCGCGGGCAAATCGACGTTTCTCAAGACGATAACCGGCTTGCTGCCAGCCAACCCCGACAGCGTCATGCTCGCCGGGCGGCCCATCGGCGGATTGCCGGCGGCCGAGATCGTGCGGCTCGGCGTCTCGCTCGTGCCGGAAGGCCGGCGGCTCTTTCCCTCGCTGAGCGTGGAGGAAAACCTGCTGATCGGCGCCTACGGCCGGCGCGAGCCCGGATACTGGACGCTGCCACGGCTCTACCAGCTGTTCCCGAGGCTGGCCGCGCGCCGCCACGCGCCATCGCAGTCGCTCTCGGGCGGCGAGCAGCAGATGGCGGCGATCGGGCGCGCGCTGATGTCGAACCCCCGCGTGCTGCTGTGCGACGAGATCAGCCTCGGCCTCGCCCCGATCGTCATCCGCGACATCTACGCGGCCTTGCCGAGGATCAAGGCCAATGGCGCCAGCGTCATCCTGGTCGAGCAGGACATCGTGCAGGCCATGCAGGTGGCGACCCGAGTCTATTGCTTCCAGGAGGGCCGGGTCTCGCTCGCAGGACGCCCGGCCGACCTCGGGCGCGAGCAAATTCACACCGCGTACTTCGGCACATGACGGCATGGATCAACACCCTGCTGCAAGGCGTCATGCTGGGCGGGCTCTACGCCCTGTTCGCCGCCGGCCTCTCGCTCGTCTTCGGCATCATGCGGCTCGTCAACCTGGCGCACGGCGACCTGATCGTGCTGGCGGCCTTCATCTTGCTTGCGCTCACGCACCTGACGGGGATCGACCCGTTCCTCGCCACGCTCATCGCCGCGCCGCTGCTGTTCGGCCTCGGCTATGGGTTGCAGCATCTCCTGCTCAACCGCGCGCTGGGCCGGGACATCCTGCCGCCGCTGCTCGTCACGTTCGGCCTCTCCATCATCATCCAGAACGGATTGCTGGAAGCGTTTTCCGCCGACAGCCAGCGCCTGCAGGCGGGCGCCATCGAGACCGCGTCGATCCGGCTTGGTCCGGACCTGGCGGTGGGCTCCATGCAGGTCATTACGCTGGCCTCCGCCGTCGCCGTGATCCTCGTCCTCAACCTTCTGTTCTATCGCACCGAGCTCGGCCGCGCCTTCCGCGCAACCTCCGATGATCCCGAGATCGCGCAGCTGATGGGCATCGACAACCGCCACATCTTCTCGCTGGCGATGGCGGTGGCCATGGTGGTGATCGCCGTCTCCGCCCTCTTCCTCGGCGTGCGCGCCAACTTCGATCCGACCATCGGCCCGGCGCGCCTGCTCTATGCCTTCGAGGCGGTGATCATCGGCGGTCTCGGCAGCCTGTGGGGCACGCTCGCCGGCGGGATCATCATCGGCGTGGCCCAGACCGTCGGCGCCAAGATCGATCCCGAGTGGCAGATCCTGGCGGGGCATCTGGCCTTCCTCGCCGTGCTGGTGCTGCGGCCGCGCGGCCTCTTTCCCAGTGCCGGCCAGTGAGGGCCTCCATGGACTGGCGCCGACGATTGACGAGCTGGCGCGAGCAGGTGCTTTCACCTGAGATTACCGAGGCTTTGGCCCACCGAGCCGGCAAGATGCGCAAGGTGGCAGCGTTGGCCGGCAGGCACGCGAGCCGGCAGCTCCGCGCTGGCGTTGCGCGCATGACCGCGGCGGCAGGCGCCGCTGCTCGGAAAGCACACAGCCAGCTCGAAGCCTGGCAACGGTCGGTCGCGGAAACCGAGGCCATCGTCAGGCTCGGCGATCGGGCCGTCCATTGGCGCGACCAAGCCCTCGAGGCGTTGCGGGGCGCCAGCGAAACCCTGCGAAGCGCCACCCGCGCAACCGCGCAACGCATCGCGCAATCGCCGATCTGGAAGCGTGTCGCCAATGCGAGATGGCCGACCGCAGCTCTCCCGGCAGCTCGGCGGCTGCTGGAGCATCTGCCGCGTCCCAGGCGAGCCGCCGTCGAGGGCCGCTACCGGATGCAAGTGGCAACGCCGGCCTCCCGCTCCCTCGCGCTCGCCTCTATCGCACTCCTGGCGCTTCTCGTCGCCTTGCCGGCTTTCGCCGGCCGCGACGCCCTCCACGACCTGATCTTCGTCTTCACCATGCTGGCGCTTGCCCAGTACTGGAACCTGCTCGCGGGCTACGCAGGGCTGGTGTCCGTCGGCCAGCAGGCGTTCGTCGGGCTCGGCGGCTATCTCCTGTTCGCGCTGACCGTACATGCGGGCATCGACCCGCTGCTGGCGATTTTGCTGGCGGGAGCGCTCGCCGGCGCTCTTGCGCTGCCCACCGCCTTCGTCGTCTTCAGGCTGCGCGGCGCCTACTTCGCCATCGGCACCTGGGTGGTGGCCGAGGTCTACCGGCTGGTGTTTGCGCAGTTCAAGCAGCTGGGCGGCGGCACCGGCACCTCGCTTCCGGCTTACGTCACCAACGAGGTCGCCGGGATCGGATGGGTGCGAGCGTTGTTCGGCGTGCGCACCGCCGCCGCACGCGACATCATCACCTACTGGGCGGCGCTTTCGCTCGCGGTGGCGACGCTGCTGCTCGTCTATCTCATCCTGCGCTCGCGCCACGGGCTGGCGCTGGCGGCGATCCGCGACTCGGAGGAGGCGGCCGAAAGCGTCGGCGTCGACAAGTTCCGCACCAAGCTTGCCGTTTACGTGGTCACCGCGGCCGCCACCGGCATGGTCGGCGCCCTCATCTATCTGCAGAAGGCGCGCATCTCGCCCGATGCCGCCTTCTCGGTGCTCGACTGGACCGCCTACGTCATCTTCATCGTCGTCATCGGCGGCATCGGCACCATCGAGGGCCCGATCGTGGGCATCCTCGTCTTTTACGTCTTGCAGACCTACCTGGCGCAATTCGGCACCTGGTATCTCATTCTGCTTGGCGCGTTCGCCATCGCTGTCATGCTGTTTGCCCCCAAGGGCATCTGGGGCTATTTCGCCGAACGCTACGACCTCGCCCTCTTCCCGGTCCGCCGCCGGCTCGTTCTTGCCGAGCCGGAGCGCCGCTGAAGGCATCCATCGCGAGCTGCCAGCGGTTGTGGTATTCAGCCTGACGACCCGGCAGAAACGTTGCCGAACCCGCGGAGGAGAAACATGCGCGTAGGCGCCTACCACTTCCCCACCGACTATGGCATCGCCGTCGACGAGCTGGCGCGCGAGCTCGAAACACGCGGCTTCGAGTCGCTGTTCGTCTGCGAGCACACGCATATTCCGGTCAGCCGGCGCACGCCCTTCCCGACCGGCGGCGAGCTGCCAAAGCGCTACAAGCACACGCACGACCCGTTCGTCGCCTTGTCGTTTGCCGCGGCGGCGACGCGCACCCTCAAGCTCGGCACCGGCATTTGCCTCGTTCCCCAGCGCGACCCGATCGTCACCGCCAAGTCGGTGGCGAGCCTCGACCAGCTCTCGGGTGGCCGCTTCATCTTCGCCATGGGCGGCGGCTGGAACGTCGATGAGATGGAGAACCACGGGGCCAAGTACGAGACCCGCTTCAAGCTGCTGCGCGAGCGCGCGCTGGCCATGAAGGCGCTGTGGACCCAGGACGAGGCGCAGTTCCATGGGGAGTTCGTCGATTTCGATCCCGTTTGGCTCTATCCCAAGCCGAAGCAGAAGCCCCATCCCCCGCTGTTCCTGGGCGGCGAGAGCGACCACACCTTGAAGCGCGTGGTGGAATTCTGCGACGGCTGGTTCCCGCGACCCCGCGGCGGCTTCGAGCCCAAGGCTGCCGTGGAGCGGCTGAAGAAAGCTGCCACCGCGGCGGGGCGTGACCCCAAGACCCTCTCGATCACCGTGTTTGCCGCACCGGCCGATGCGGCAAAGCTCGCTCCCTATCGCGAGGCCGGCATCGAGCGCGTGCTGCTCGAGGTGCCGGACTTGGGCCGGGACGAGGTCCTGCGCGTCCTCGACAAGAATGCGGCCCTGCTCGAGGGTTGACGCCTTATGCTTGTTGCCCGGGAGCGCCTCTGCGTCCCCATGGCTGGTCGAGCCGGTTTCGGGCTGCCCGGATCTTCCTCGGTTGATCCGGATCAAGGAGGCCGCAACCGGTCCGGCGCATTTTTCGGCAACAGCTGAGGAGTTCACCGATCATGACCTACAAAACGATATTGGTGCACCTGAACGACAAGCGGCGCGCCGAGGCCCTGCTGGAGCCGGCAGCTGAGTTGGCCAGCCGATACAATGCCCACCTGATCGGCATGCACGTCTACGCCAGCGTGCCGGCATCTCCCGTCGCCATCCCCTACGGATCCAAGGTGCTCGGCTCGATTGCCGGCGCCGAGCGCAAGGAGACCGAGGAGCTCGCCGCCGTCTTCTCGCGCATGACGGCGAAGAAGCCGTTCGTGGCGGAATGGCGGGCGGTGAAGGTGCCGCACGTCGATCTCGCCGCCGTCGTCATGGACCACGGCCGCGCGGCCGACCTCATCATCGCCGGACAGACCGACCCCGATTGGGACCTTTCCCCGCTGATGGATTTCCCCGAGCGTCTGGCGCTCGAGAGCGGCCGGCCGGTGCTGGTCGTGCCCTATGCCGGCCGCTACGCCGGGATCGGACGCAATATCGTGGTCGCCTGGAAGCCCTCCCGCGAGTCTGCCAGAGCCGTGTTCGACGCCTTGCCGATGCTCGCGGCGGCCGAGAAGGTCCACATCCTCGAGGTCAAGGAACGCGGGGATGCAGGCACCGGTCTTGCACCCGACACCGCGATTGCCGCCACCCTCGCCCGTCACGGCATCAAGCCCTCCGTGCACACGTCGGTCGCCGCTGACATCAGCATCGGCGACGAGATCCTGTCGCGCCTGGCCGACCTCGACGCCGACCTTCTGGTCATGGGCGCCTACGGGCATTCGCGCATGCGCGAGCTGGTGTTCGGCGGCGCAACGCGCCACATCGCCCGCCACATGACCGTGCCGACCCTCCTCTCGCACTGAGCGCACAGGACGCATCGGCTCCGGGTTTGGCTGGGTTCCCGCTTCCGCTGACGCTCCGCGGGAGTGACGAATGCGCGTGCATTGTCTTGCGACCAACCTTCCCACGAGTCTTCGGCGACCCATGTCGCCGGCCGCTTGCCCTCGGACTTGTTCCGAGGGTCCACTCGCGCACGCGCAGTTTCTTCCTGACGCTCGCGTGCCGCGAATGTCAGCTCCAAGAAACGGGACGCGGGCGCCTACTCGGCAACCGCGGGGCTGGTTGCCCAGCCCCAGGAGACCCCTCACGGAGCCCCCTCGAAGGCCTTGCGGGCCTTCAGGGCCTCACGGCCCGGGGGTTGCCTTCCGGCACCCGCGCTCGGCGATTTCTGTCCCGGGCCGCCCTTTGGCTTCACGCTTGGCCCCTTGCGGAGCTTCGCGATCGCACCTTGAGCCACTGAAGGCGGCCAGCGGCTCCCCGCCATTACTGGCGCTTCGCCGCTAGCGGTCGACCCGGGCCTCCTGGATCTCGAGCTTCCGTTCGCTCTACCTTCCAGGCGCCGATCACCTGCCACGTGAAGGACGGATCGATCCACGCCCCGTCAACGGCAGGCAACGGCGGATCATAGGCATGGGCCAGGGGAGCGGGGATAAGCATCGTCCGAGCCCCACGGCAGCCGTCGAAGGCACAGCTCACGACCGGCAGAGATTGCGCGGAATGGCGGACTTTGTGCTTTGTGCCATGACCCACACCGACCCGACGCTTCTTTCCACCAATCAGGCGTCGCGGTCCCGAAGCCGCAGGCGCCGGCTGAGACAATCCAGTCAGGAGCGCCTCGACGGGGACGCCAGCGCAATCGGCTCGATGCCTGAGCCCATCGCCCAGCGACCATTGAGGACCCATGCTCGATCGGCGCGTGTCTCGTCGAGTGCGGATCGAACTACTTGCGCACGATCTCGACGCCTTCGTCCTTGCAATGGTCGAACAAGAAGCTGTTGATCTCGGCGGCCGCGGCGCGGGAGATGACGCCAGAGGCCTTATCCACCAGCATCATGGACGTGACTGCAGCCGACGCTACAGTCGAACCTTCCGTCTTCACCGGCTCGACCGCGACCGATTTTGCCTGGCCGTTCTCGAAGGTTACAGCAGGTGTCATCTTGACGCTGACCGAGAAGGCCTGGCCTTTGGTGGGGTCCTTGTCGTCCACCAGACAGATGAAGGAGTGCTCCGGAAAGCTCACGGTTGTCTTCGCCTCCGTCACCGCCTTGGCGATGGCGCCCCGGTCGAGAGTGAGCTTCACGCTGCATTGCGTGTGTCCGTAGAGCCAGAGGTAGCTGCCGCCCACGATTTTCGCCGTGATCTCCTGCTGCGTCCAGGTCTTGGTCGCCTCGCAGGTGATCGGCGCTCCAGGGGCGGGCTTGGCGAACGCCGAGCAGATCTCCACCTTGCAGGCGCGCCGCGCTTCTTTCTCCTTTGCCATGCGCGCGACGATCTCGGGCGCAACGCCCACCTGCTGAGCGAAGGCGGCTGCCATGGTGAACGGGAGCATCGGCATGGCAGAAAGCACGGCTTTGGCAACGAGCGACGGCCTTGTACCGCTGCGTCTGGTGACTTTGGTGGGAGGCGGCATATCTGTTTTTTCCCTATCGCGAGAGGACCGTTCGTACTTCGGGAACGCAACCAGGCCCTACTATGGCGGAATCCGCCATCGCCGCGCACCCATGGGGATTGCTCGCTTACCCCGTGACGGCTGCCGGTTCAACCGGCAAAACCAAAGTGTTGGCACTTGACGCGTCGATGCGAACGAACTGGCCCGCCCTGCCTTGTCGCGGCTTGACGCTGGCGGGCGCCTCAGCCCGTGCCGGGAAGCCGCGGGGCTCTGGCACCTCGCGAACGGCAACGATACCCTCGGCCATCCCGTCGGCGACAAGCTCCTGCAGAGCGTGCCCGCCGCCTGAGTCGTTCGCTCGGCACCAGCGCCGCGGCCTTCAGCGCTTGCCTGGCTCGAGGCCGGCCATATAGGTGAGCAGCGCTTCAATCTCACGCGGCTCGAACGTGAAACGAGGCATGGCCGGGTGGCCGGTGACGATGCCTTCCGCCAGAGCCTCGGCCAAGAATTGGATCGGATAGCGCTTGGACAGATCGCGGAAGGCCGGCGCCAAACCCATCGGGCTCTCGCCGGTCGATTCGACGGCATGACAACGCGCGCAGTGCTGCCTGGCAATCGCTTCCCCCCGTGCCGCGACCGACGGCTGGGCACTCGCGCCGCCGGCAATGAGCGGCAGCAAGGCGAGCAGCCCCGAGCAAGCGGCCAATGTTGACTTGATGCGCATTGTCCTTTGCCCTTCGATTGCCATATCTCTCCGGCGTGCGTGGAACGAGATTGACCCGGCGCAGGGGGCTAAACTTTGACCTCTGTCAAAATGCCAGCTCCGGCCGCCGATTGATGGTAATCAAGGGTCGTCACATGAATGGACGACATCCTCAACGCGAGTCTGGCCGTTCGCTGCGCCGCGCCTATTCTCGGCCTCGCGGCTCAGTGCATGCAGGATGATCAGCCTATGACGGTCCGCAATCTTGAATTCCTGCTGAGCCCGCGCTCGGTCGTCCTTGTGGGCGCCAGCACCCGGCCAGGCAGCGTCGGCCTGATCACCGCGCGCAACCTCGTGAGCGGCGGGTTTTCGGGCCCGGTCTGGCTGGTCAACCCGAAATACCGGAGCATCGAAGGCCACGATTGCTATTCCTCGGTCGGTGCGCTCCCTGCCGCACCCGATCTGGCGGTGATCGTGACGCCGCCGCAAACCGTGCCCCAACTCATCCAAGAGCTGGGTGCGAAAGGGACACGGGCCGCCGTCGTCATTACGGCAGGGGTGAGAGACGATCTCAAAGGCGCCATGCTGGAAGCGTCGCAGCCATACCTGCTGCGCGTGCAGGGGCCCAATTGCCTGGGTCTCATGCTGCCGCGCATCGGGCTGAACGCCAGCTTCTCCCACTGCCCGCCGCTTTCCGGCGACCTCGCGTTCGTCTCTCAATCCGGCGCGCTGATCACGGCCATCGTCGATTGGGCGCGTGGCCGCAGCATCGGCTTTTCGCACGTGGTCTCGCTCGGCGACATGGCCGATGTCGATTTCGGCGATCTCCTCGACTATCTGGCCGGCGACGTTCAGAGCCGGGCCATTCTTCTCTATATGGAATCGGTCACCCATGCGCCGAAGTTCATGTCGGCTGCCCGGCGGGCCGCGCGCTCCAAGCCGGTCATCGTCGTCAAGGCGGGGCGAAGCGCCAGCGGCGCCAAGGCCGCGCTCTCGCACACCGGTGCCCTTGCAGGGACCGATGCCGCCTACGAGGCCGCCTTCCGGCGCGCCGGGCTGCTGCGCGTGCGCGAGCTCGCCGATCTCTTCAGCGCGGCCGAGATCCTCGCCCGCCATCCCCAGCTCACCGGCGAGAGGCTCGCCATATTGACCAACGGCGGCGGGGCCGGCGTGCTCGCCGCCGATCGGCTCGGCGATCTTGCCGGCACGCTCGGCCGCATCTCCGACGGCACGAGAGCGGCACTGGATGCGGTGCTGCCCGCGACATGGTCGCACGGCAATCCAATCGACATCATCGGCGATGCGGACGCGGCCAGATACGGCCAGGCCCTGGAGCTGCTGTTGGAGCGGGACGACGCCGACGCGGTGCTGGTGATGAATTGCCCGACGGCGCTGGCCTCCAGCACCGAGGTTGCGGAGCGGATCGCGACGGTCGTGGATCGGCACAAGGCGTCGACGGCACGGCCGAAGGCCGTGATCACGGCGTGGCTCGGTGACGAGGCCAGCCGGGATGCGCGCAGGCTGTTCGCGCAAAAGGGCATCGGCAGCTTCGCCACGCCGTCCGAGGCCATCGACGGGTTCATGCAGCTCGTGCGCTACGCGCGGGCGCAAGAGGAGCTGATGCGCACGCCGCCGTCGCTGCCGGCCGAGCTCGACGTCGATACCGGCAAGGCAGCCGGCACCCTGCAATCGGTGCTGGCGAACGGGCGTGCCACGCTGTCCGAAATCGAGGCCAAGGAGCTGCTGGCCGCGTATGGCATTCCGGTCGTGCCGACGGCCCATGCGCGCGATCCGGCCGAGGTCGGGAAGCTGGCGGCGGGATTGATCGAACGGCACGGTGCTTGCGTCGTGAAGGTGCTTTCCGACGACATCTCGCACAAGTCGGACGTCGGCGGCGTCCGCCTCGGCTTGGAGCGCGCCGGCGACGCCCAGCAAGCGGCGGCGGACATGCTGCAGCGCATTGCCCGCGCCCTGCCCGACGCGAAGATCAAAGGCTTCACGGTACAGCCGATGATCCGCCGGCCGCGCGCGCACGAGCTGATCCTCGGCATGTCGGTCGACCAGGCGTTCGGGCCGCTGCTGATGTTCGGGGCGGGAGGGACGGCCGTAGAGGTGATACGCGACACGGCGCACGCGCTGCCGCCGCTCGACCTCAAGCTTGCGCGCGATCTGATGCGACAGACGCGCATATGGCACCTGCTGCAGGGCTACCGTGATCGGCCAGCTGCCAACATCGAAGCGATCGCCGAGGCGCTCGTTCGATTGAGCTACCTCGTGGCGCACCATCCGCAGGTCCGCGAGATCGATATCAATCCGTTGCTGGCCGACGAGCAGGGCGTGATCGCGCTCGACGCCAGGGTGCGCGTGGCGGACGCGGCAAGCGAGCCGCGCGTTGCCATGGCTGTCAGGCCCTATCCGGCCGAGTGGGCGACCGAGACGGAGGTCGCCGGCCTCGGGCCAGTCCAGCTGCGCCCCATCCGGCCGGAGGACGAGGGCCTCTATCGGGATTTCTTTGCCAGGGTCAGCTTGGACGACCAGCGCCTGCGGTTCTTCACCGCCGCGCCGAACCTCTCGCACCGGTTCCTGGCGCAACTGACCCAGATCGACTACGCGCGCGAGATGGCGTTCGTGGCGATCGCCAAGAGCGACGGCGCGCTGCTCGGCGTCGCACGCATGATCGCCGATCCGGACTATACGCGGGCCGAGTATGCGGTTCTCGTCAGGTCGGACCTCAAAGGCTGCGGGCTCGGCTGGCGCCTGATGCAGCACTTGATCGCCTACGCCAAGGCGGAGAAGCTCGAGCAACTGCACGGGGCGGTGCTGGCCGACAACACGTCCATGCTGCAAATGTGCCGCGAGCTGGGGTTTGCCGTCGACGTGGAGCCCGGTGACACCAGCGTGCGGCGGGTGCGCCTGCGGCTGGTCGAGGGGTGACGAGCGCCTCGTCAAATGGCCTGCAGCAACGCAAAGAGGGGGGCTCATGCACCAGTGGACCGGGTCGCCTGGTGAGGCACCGGGGCGGACCGAGCCCGCGCTGGCGAAATCATTGTCGCTGCTGCACGCCACCCTCTACGGACTTGGCGTAACCATCGGCGCCGGCATCTATGTGCTCATCGGCGCCGCGGCCGCGCGGGCCGGGATGTACGCACCCCTGGCGTTCGTCGCTGCCGCTCTTCTGATGGCCCTGTCGGCGGCATCTTTCGCCGAGCTCGCAGGGCGGCTTCCCGTGGCCGCGGGCGAAGCCGCCTATGTGCGCGAGGCCTTTCGCTCCGATCGGCTGGCAACGGCCGTGGGCCTGCTGGTGGTGGCGATCGCCATCGTCTCGGCGGCGGCCATCAGTGTCGGCAGCGCCGGATATGTAGGGGTTTTTGTTCCGCTTCCGGCACCGGTGCTGATAGCCGCCGTCGTGCTCGCCATGGGGGCCGTCGCCGCTTGGGGCGTCAAGGAATCCGTCAGCCTCGCCGGCACCATGACCGTCATCGAGATCGGCGGCCTGCTGCTGCTCGTGTTTGCCGGCTTCGCCTCCGACGCCAAGATCGTCGCCCGTCTCCCGGAGATGGTTCCACCGGTCGGAAATCCGGCCGTTCTTGTCGGCCTCGTCAGTACGACGCTTCTCGCCGTCTTTGCCTTCATCGGCTTCGAGGGGCTCGCCAATGTGGCGGAGGAAGTGCGCGAGCCCCAGCGCACCTTGCCGCGTGCGATATTTCTCACGCTGGCCATCTCCACGGTGCTCTACGTGGCCGTGGTGTGGATCGCGCTCGCGGCGGTCGGCCATTCGGAACTGGCGCAATCTACCGCCCCCTTGGCGCTCGTGTTCGAGCGGCTCACTGGCGCGCCGCCGGCGATCATGAGTTTCATCGCCATCGTCGCCACGCTCAACGGCGTCATCGTGCAGATCATCATGTCGTCGCGCGTGCTCTATGGCTTGGCACATCAGCGCGGCTTGCCGGCCGTCTTCGGCCGCGTCAGTGCCGCGACCCGCACACCCCTGCTCGCAACGGCGGTTACGACGGCCTGCGTCTTGCTGCTGGCGCTGACCTTGCCGCTCCATGATCTGGCCGACGCGACCTCGCGCCTGACGCTGGTCGTGTTCGCCCTCGTCAACCTCTCGCTCATTCGCCTCAAGGCGCGCGCACCGGCAGACGACCCCCGCATTTTCATCGCACCCAAGTGGGTGCCGTGGGCGGGAGCCGCCGCTTGTGTCGGGCTGCTCGTCCTGGACCTGGCAGCGATGCTTGCGCGCTGACGGCCGCATGCGGTGCCGGGCCGACTGCTGTCCGGCATTTTGATGTGAATCAAGGGGCGTCGCGATGCTTGCGCCTAACGTTTGCGAAGATCAGCGCAAGGACCCGCAAGCGAGACGGAATATGTTCACCAACATTCTTTTGGCAGTGGATGGCTCGGAGTTGTCGCTGCGCGCCGCGCGCCACGGCATCGAGCTTGCAGCCGCTTCGGGGGCGCGCGTGACGGTGGTCACGGTGACGATCCCGTGGGCAGCTTACTTCTCGAGAGAGCCGGCGGCCGTCGTCCCTGACGCCATCGTTCCGCAGACCGCCTACGAGCTCAAACGGGAGGCGGTCGCTGATCGCTTATTGCAGAACGTCGTGGCCGAGGCGAGGCGCGCGGGCGTTGCCGCAAAGTCCGTGCACCGCAGCCAGCGCGACCCCTATCGCGCCATCATCGACATCGCGCAGCAGGAGCATTGCGATCTCATCGTCATGGGCTCACACGGGCATCGGGGGATTACCGGCGCCCTGCTCGGAAGCGAAACGATGAAGGTGCTGACCCACACCGGCATTCCCGTCCTGGTTTACCGCCACTGACGAGTCGACGAGCTTGCGCTGACAACCGCGATGGCGCCGAGAGCGAGTGCACAATTCGAGCTGCCGCTCAGCAACCAGGTCCAGCGGCTCGACGTCGAGGAGTTGCAGAGCCTCGCGGACGGAATCAGTTCGCTCCCGTCAGCGCGGGCCGGGAGAGCCTGAACAGATGCGTATCATGGGGGGTCTCCCCGCGCATGGAGAGGTCGGCCAGGATCTCGCCGATGCCGGCACAGAACTTGTAGCCGTGCCCGGAGAACCCCGCAGCGACAACGACCTGCCGGTGCTCGGGCAGCACGTCCAAGATGAAGTGCTCGTCCGGCGAGTTCACGAACATGCAGGTCTTGAAGCCCACCGGGGCACCCATCGGGCTCGAAAGGTATCGGCCGAACGCGGTCAGAACGGCGACATCCTCGGCCGCTATGTGTCGATCGATGGAGTCTGCATCGACGGCCTGCCGGCGGTGGCGGAACTTGCCGACCTTGAAGCCCTCGTCCGCCAGGCTCGGAAATCCATAGAAGTTCCCCATTTCCGGACAATCGAGGATGAAGACCGGAAATTTGCCCAGCGCGAGCTCCGGCCCATGTGTCTTGAACCAGCCGACGACCTGCCGCTCGGGGATCGCCAAAGCCTTGAACCGGCCCAGCAGCTTCGCCGTCCACGCCCCGGCGGCTAGAACGAGCGAGCCCGCCTCGTAGCGCCCGCGGTCCGTTTCCACCTCGACCCGATCGCCGATGGCCTTCCAGCTTCGCACGCACTCGTTCTCGTGCACGTCAGCGCCGAGCTTCCGGGCAAGCGTCACATGCGCGACGATGCCCCGATCCGCGCGCAGGAAGCCAGCATCGGGCTGAAATACCGCTTCGAATGCCGCGGGCAACCGCCATGCCGGATATCGCCGCGCGACTTCGCCCGCGCGAAGCACGTCGTGCACCAGGCCATGGATGCGGCATGCCGCCTTGGCCCCCATGACGACGCGGCCCGAGGGCAACCCAATATCAAGGCCGCCGGTTGTCGAGAGCAGGGTCTCGCCGAAATCGCGCTGCAGCGCCTGCCACCGGGCAAACGACAGGCGCATCAGCGGGACATAGCTCGGGTCTTCGAAGTAGGCGAACCGGAAGATGCGCGTCGAGCCCGCAGACGACCCGAGCTCGTGCGGGATGCCGAACTGCTCCAGCCCGAGCACGCGCTGACCACGTCGCGCCAGCTCGTAGACCGCAGCCGAGCCCATGCCGCCGACGCCGACGACGATCTGATCGAAGACCTGCCTTCCCATGGCCTTCCTTGTCCGCTCGCCTACACGCTCAATAAATTCGCAAGGCAGCTAGTACTCACTTTCGCTGAAGGTCGACTCGTAGGCGGCTTGCGCGTGCTCCCCTCCCCATCATGCCGAAGGCGTGTCTTCGACACGACGCGGGGAGGGGTCGGGGGTGGGGGTAAAGAAGCTTGGTCGCCCTTGCGGGTTCACCCCACCCCTAGCCCCTCCCCGTCAAGGGGAGGGGAACCGGTCGAGCCAGCTTCATGCTTCGCGCTCCATTGATCGCACCGTGCTGGTGCCTATGACGAGGCGGCGCGATATCCGCACGAGCATATCCTTCGAAGCTGGCACCGATGCAAGGGACTGCACAGCAGACCGCGCGGCGTACCGCGTTGTCAACAAAGTGAGTGGCGCAAGCAATCTGGCGGGCAGAGCACATGGAGCGTCAATCAGCTGATAGAGGGAATGAAATTTACCGGGGCCTCTTCTTCCCCCAACCATCCAGGTGGCCGCTCCGGACCCCCTGCTTGCGTCGGTGCGGCAAACCCGGCCAAATTGCGGTCGGAAGTCTCGGCGATGTGGAAGGCATGAGCCAGATGGGGACCGCGGAGCCCAGCATCGCGCTATCGGTGCGGCCGGTTGATGAAGAGCGGGGAGCGGGAACTCGCGGAGTGCGCCGATGACCGCGCTCCCTCATGCGACCGAGAAGAAGCTGGGGCTCGTGATCGACCTCGACACGTGCGTGGGCTGCCAGGCCTGCGCCACGAGCTGCAAGGAGTGGAACACCGGTGGCTACTCGGCGCCGCTCACCGACCAGGACCCCTACGGCGCCGACCCGCACGGCGCCTGGCTCAACCGCGTGCACGCCTACGAGGCAGGCGAGGGTGAGGCCAGCCGGACCGTGCACTTCCCGCGCTCGTGCCTGCACTGCGAGGAGCCCGATTGCGTCACCGTGTGCCCGACGGGCGCCTCCTACAAGCGGGTCGAGGACGGCATCGTGCTCGTCGACCCCGATACCTGCATCGGCTGCAAGCTGTGCTCCTGGGCCTGCCCCTACGGCGCACGCGAATACGACTACGGTCACGGCGTGATGAAGAAGTGCACCCTGTGCGTCGACCGCATCTACAACGAGCACCTCATCGAGGAGGACCGCATTCCAGCCTGCGTGCGCGCCTGTCCGACGGGTGCGCGGCACTTCGGCGACCTCGGCGATCCTGGGAGCGCGGTGTCGCAGCTGGTGGCCGAGCGCGGCGGCTTCGATCTCTTGCCTGAGCTCGGCTACAAGCCTGTCAACAAGTACCTGCCGCCCCGATCGCGCCGCGATGCACGGTCGGCCCACCCAGCGCGCCAAGGCAGCGTGGGTACCCATGACGGCCCGGCTGCCGGCGGCGCCGAGCGCCTGTTCGCCTGGGTCGACCGCATGCTGTCGCGTTGACGCACGCAAATGCACCCCGCCTACTCGGTCATTCTGTTCACGACGGCGTCGGGCGCCGGGTTCGGGCTCCTTGCCTGGCTCGCGCTGTTCGGCATGCTCGGGCTGGTGCCCCCCGACCGCGCGTTCGGACTCGCGGGGCTGGCGCTCGCCTTGGGCCTCATCACCGCCGGCCTGCTCGCCTCCACGGCCCACCTCGGCCGGCCCGAGCGCGCCTGGCGCGCCTTCTCGCAGTGGCGCACCTCCTGGCTGTCGCGCGAGGGTGTGCTCGCCGTGGCCACGTACATTCCCGCCTTGGTGCTGGCGCTGGGCTGGGTGATCCTCGAGCGCCTGGATGGGCCGTTTGCCATCATGGCACTGCTGACCGTTGCAGGTGCCGTCGCCACGCTCTACGCCACCGGCATGATCTATGCCTCCCTGCGCACCATCCGCCAATGGCACCAGCCCCTGACGGCGCCGATCTACGTCGCGCTCGGTCTTGCCAGCGGCGCGGTGCTGCTCAACGTCCTCCTGCGTGGCTTCGGCATCGCTCACGCCGGCTTCTCCTGGCTTGCGATCGTGTGCCTGATTGCCGCAGCCGGCCTCAAGTGGGCCTACTGGCTGACCATCGACGGGGAGCTGCGCACCCACACGAGGGAGGCCGCCACTGGCCTCGGCGCGCTCGGCAAGGTGCGCCCGCTGGAGCCGCCCCACACGCAACCTAATTTTGTCATGCGCGAGATGGGCTACCGCATTGCCCGCAAGCATGCCCGCCGGCTCCGCGACCTGGCGATGCTGTTCGCCTTCGGGGTGCCCGTCGTCGCCACCTTGCTGACGCTGGTGCCCGGTGCCGGCACCGCCGCCGCGGCGTTGGCAGCCCTATCGATGGCCGCGGGGCTCTTGCTCGAGCGCTGGCTGTTCTTCGCCGAAGCCGAGCACGTCGTCATGCTCTACTATGATACCGAAGTGGCTTGAAGGGCGAATACCCATGAGCGCTGTGACATGGCTCCCGGTTGGCGTCCCCGATCCCAAGAAGCTGAGAGAGGCGCGCCACCAAGCCCACAATGCTGCGCAGTGGCTGACGCGCGTGGCACACAGCTACATGCGGCCCGAGCCGGAGCATGCGCATACGCGGCTGCGCTGGGATGCCCAGAGACGGGCACTGGTCACGCAGGACTTCTTGCCGAGGTTGACCCTCGAGCTCCGGCTCGCCAACCTCGCTCTGCAATTCAGGCAAGGCGGCAAGGCTGTGCCTCACGTCATCGAGATCGACGACCGCACGCCCGCCGAGGTCGAGGCTTGGGTCCTGGTCGAGCTGCTGCATCGCGGGGTCGATCGCGATCGGTTCTCAAAAGCGCTGCCTTACGAGATGCCTGATCTCATGACCGGCGACGCCATCCCTTACATGAGCGAGACATTGGAGGCGGCGCTCGGCGAGCTGGCGGCATGGTTTGCCAATGCCGTTTCCGTGCTCGCGCGCATTGCCGACGAGCACCATCCAGCCGCGCCGGGTGCATCGGCCGTGTGGTGCTGGCCCGAGGTGTTTCACATGGCCCTGCTGCTGCCGGCACGAGTCGACGAGGCGGCCACCGGGCAGATGCTCCGTGCGGGCCTGGCGTTGGGAGATGCCCATCATGCAGACCCCTATTTTTACGTGGTCCCGCACGATCCCGAGGCTCTCGCCGACGACTGCCCCGGCAACATCTTGACCGCAGCCGCCGTCGCATCGAGCGGGCGCCCGGCAGAGAGCGTGCTGGAGTTTCTACGCCAGGAGATCGCGATGCATCAGTCGCGGTCGGCGCAATAGACCCGGCGCGCAGCGCTATTGCACCCTTGCCGGGCGACCAGCCGCCTTGGCCGCTGGCGTAGGCACCGGTCGACTGTCCTTGGTGGGCAGCATCGGACGGTTCGCGGTTGGATCACCGAGTCGCCGCCTGAGCTCTCCGCTCTTGTTCAGGCTCTGGACGATGCCGACCAGAGCGCTGGCCATCGGCATCACGGTCTCGCCCTCGGCCCAGAACAGACCCACCTCCTGGCTCACCACGGGATCGACGAGGTCCAGCGCCTTGGTGCCCGGCTGCAGGCCCGGCATGCGCGTGAAGTGCGATGGAATGATGGTGCACAGCTCGGTGAACTGAACCTGGAACATCAGGTGAAGGATCGATTCCGATTCGATTCTTGCCGTCGGCTCGCATTTGACGCGCGCAAAGACCTGGTTGACGAAGCGGCGCTCGTGCATCGAGGATCTGAGCATCGCCAATGGCAGCTGGGCGGCTTCCTTCCAGCTTATCGTCGTGCGGCCGTGGAAAGCACTTGAATCCGGCACCAGCAGGCTCAGCTTTTCCGTGCAGATGGGCAGCGTGTTGCGGCGTCCGAGATCGGCCTTGTCCATATACGTTATGGCGACATCGAGAGAGAAATTGTTCAAGCCGAGCTTCATCGCATCGTTGCCGATGAACTGCACGTCGACTCGCACGCCCGGATGCCGCTGACGCACCATCTCCAGCAGGATGGGCAGAACTGGCGACATCGAAGGCATCGAGCCCACGCGCAGGTTGCCCTTGAGATTGTTCTGCATGCTGTTGACT
The DNA here is from genome assembly GCA_035258465.1 of Hyphomicrobiaceae bacterium. Classification (GTDB taxonomy): domain Bacteria; phylum Pseudomonadota; class Alphaproteobacteria; order Rhizobiales; family Hyphomicrobiaceae; genus AWTP1-13. Next base: position 8,928 of record DATEVP010000493.1, on the reverse strand, counting down.
TCATCGCGCATCGCCGCGCAATCGGCGATCACCTGACGCGCCCATCTGGCGACGCGCTCTCCTTCGGCGGTGAGGCCGTGGAAGCGCTGGCCGCGTCCGCGCAGGAAGATCGGCATGCCGAGCTCGAGCTCGAGCTGCTTGATACCGCTGGAAAGGCTGGGCTGCGTGACATTGCAGCGCTTGGCCGCCCGCCCGAAGTGCTCCTCCTCGGCGACGGCCACCAGATACTGGAATTGGCGTATGAACATTCGTTTCCACACCCTGCGCCGGCTTGTTGTGCTCGCCCGGAGGAGGTGGAGGGCGGATGGAGCCGGCTTTCGAGTATGATAAGCTAAAGATTGGAAACCTCAAGAATGATAGATTCTCTCTATTTACGTAAAGATGCAGGACATACCGCGCCGGGAACGCACTCGGACACCCCTTCAGCCATGCAAGCTCGGTAACCATGACACTTTTCGAGGTCGTCACGCTCGTCGGTCTCGGATTGCTGGCTGGCGTGCTGATCGGCGCCGTGGGCATCGGCGGGGTGATTCTTGTGCCCGCGCTGGTCTACTTCGACGGCGTCCCGATCCATGCGGCCATCGCCGGCGCGATGATGAGCTACCTCCTTACGGGCCTCGTCGGCACGCTCGTTTACGCCAGAGCGAAGTCCATCCAGTGGAACATGGTGGGATGGCTGTGGGCGGGGGCGATGCCGGCCGCGTTAGGCGGAGCGCTCGCAGCCAACGTGGCGCCGTCGGCCCTTCTCGAAATCCTGATTGGATTGCTGACCGTCTCCTCCGGACTGCAATCCCTGTTCTCGGGCGCCGACGTCAAGATGCCGGACGCGACAACGATCTCCAATCCCGCTCTGGGCTGCATCGGCGCCATGACGGGCTTTCTTTCGGCCCTTTCTGGTACCGGCGGGCCGCTGATCCTCGTGCCCATTCTTCTCTACCTCGAGCTTCCGGTGCTGACGGCGGTTGGGCTTTCGCAAGTCATCCAGTTGCCGATCGCTCTGCTGGCAACGGCCGGAAATCTTGGCTATGGCAGCCTCGATGTCGTGCTGGGCGGCTTACTGGCTTTGGGACTGGCGTTCGGTACGTGGGCGGGCGCGGCGATCGCGCATGCGGTGCCCAGGGCAGCGTTGCGGCGCATGGTTTCCCTGGTGCTGGTCATCGTCGGCGTATCGATTTTCATCAATCTGGCCGTGCGCCTCTTTACGTGAGCGAGGGCGCGGTCGGCATGGCGTTCGATCCCAACACCGTTGTCAGGCAATACGGCGACCCTGCCGAGGAAGTGCGCGCCTGCCGGACGGATTGCGCGCTCTTCGATTTTTCCTTTGTCGCACGCGCCGCGATCAAGGGACCTCACGCGCTCGATGCCATTGGCCGGCTGACACGGCGACCGCTCGCAGAATTGGGCGCAGGCCAGATACGCTACGCCGTGCACGAGGACCCAAGCGGCCACCTCGTCTCGGATCTGACCGTTTGGCACCATGACGACCACTACGAGGTCATGAGCGGCCGAGGCGAAGACATTTCCGACCTGGTGCGCACGGCACCAACGGGCACCAGCGTGGAGGAATGCGCGACGACGGCAATCTTTGCCGTGCAAGGCCCCAGGGCACTTGCCGCGCTGGCCGAGCATTTGGACAGCCGGGCGCTTGCGGACTTGCCCTATTTCACCTTCGCAAGGACAAGACTCCGACAGGTGCCCTGCATCGTGGGCAGGCTCGGCTACACAGGCGAGGCAGGGTTCGAGATCGTGCTGCCGCGCGCGGCGGCCGCTGATATTTGGCGCCTTCTGGCGCAAACCGTGCGCCCGGCGGGCTTTGTTGCGGCCGACATTCTTCGCATCGAAGCTGGCTTCGTGCTGTTCGCCAATGAGTTTCGCGTTCCCGTTACTGCAGGGGAAGCCGGGCTCGAGCGCTTCGCGGGTTCACGCAGACCGACCGGGGATGGGGACATCGCCCTCGTCTGCTTTCGGGCGAGCACGCGTGAAAGACCTGTTCTATGGCAACCGGACGGCCGGGTTCTCCGCCCAACGCTCCCGGGGACGATCATCGTCACATCGGCCTGTCATAGTGCGGAGGCTGGCGGTACGCTGGGGCTGGGTTTTGTGCTGCGATCGGACGCGCTTGCGGGTGCGGCCCTGCACGACCCGAACGGAGTTTTTACAGACATCGAGCTCGTTCCCCGGCCATTCTACGACCCGCACAAGCACAGGCCGAGAGCGGCGTGGGCCGGATAGCTTCGAGTGGGATGCCGCCCCCGCCCGCATGTCATAGGTGTTGGCAAATGGCTCATAGGCACGGCGTATTTGACTGGCCCGAACCCAGGCTGCCCACTGCATATCGTCAGACGGGACCCCTAGCTGCCATTCGGCCATCGTGCCTGTCCACCGAGATCCCGAGTTCGATTGCTGCAACTGAAAGGGAAGAGCGCCATGGCTGAAGCTGCGGCACGCAGGAAGGTTACCATCAACACGTTGATGGCGAAGATGCGCAAGGGCGAGCAGATCACGCAGCTTGCCGCCTACGACTATCGAACCGCCGTCGTCGCCGATCGATTGGGCATGGACATCCTGTGCGTGTCCGACACGGGCGGCATGATTCTGTTCGGCCACAAGAGCACGGTCACGGTCAGCTTCGACGAGGTCATGATGATGTCGAAGGCGATCGACCGCGGCTCGAAGTTCGGCCTGCGCATGGTGGATATGCCCTATTGGAGCTTCCACGTCTCCAAGGAGCAGGCGGTCGAGAATGCCGGGCGCTTCGTGCACGAAGCCAATGCCGAGGTGATGAAGTGCGAAGGCAACCGCCACCACGCCAAGAACATCGAGGCGATCGTGCAGGCTGGCATCCCGGTCCAGGGCCATATCGGCATCACGCCGATGCGCATGCCGCAGCTCGGCGGCTTCGTGGCGCAGGGAAAGACCGCCAAGCGCGCCAAGGAAATGGTGGACGACGCAAAGGCCTTCGTCGATGCCGGCTGCTTTTCGATCCTGTGCGAGGTGACGACGTCGGAGGTTGCCGAGTACCTGGCGCAAACGCTGCCTGTGCCGGTGGTCAGCCTGGGCGCCGGCAACTGCGCCCACGGCGTGCACATCATCTCCTCCGACCTGTTCCATCTTTGGGAAGAGCACGTGCCGCGCCATTCGCGCATCTACACCGACCTGATCCCCATCATGGAGGACGTGATCAGCCGCTACATGGCCGACGTGCGCAGCCGCAGCTATCCCGGCCCCAAGGAAACCGTATTCATGGAACCCGAGGAGCTGACGGCCTTCGCCAAAGAGATGAGGTGGGAGAAGAAGCTGGCGGAGCTCGGCTCCAAGAAGAAATAGCCCCGGCGCAGCAAATAGGCTGCCGACATGAAGAGAGCCGGGCCATTGGCCCGGCTCTTTCGTTTGCGCACCGGCGCGAAGCTACATCAGCAGTTCGTCATGCACCGCTTGGCTTTGGTGTCGGGGCGATTGTCGACGATGAACCCATTGCGGTTGGGCATCGCCACCTTGGTCAACGATTCAGCGTCCATCACCGCGTTCTCCGGCACCAGCCCGTTCAAGTTGAGGATGTACGCGGCCAGAGCGTAGACCTGATCGTCGGTCAGAGTCTGAGGCGCCGTCATCGGCATGGTGCGCCGGATATAGTCGAACAGGATCGGCGCGTAGGGGTACATGCTGCCCGGGGTCAGGACCCGGGCATTGGTCTTGAACGAGCCGATGCCCCCGACCATGGGGCCGTACATGGATCCGCCCTTGGCATTGTCGCCATGGCAAGCAACGCATTGTTGCGCGTAAAGCTCCTTGCCTTCGGCGACGCTGCCCTTGCCTTTCGGCAAGCCTTTGCCGTCCGAGGTGCGGATGTCGATGTTCCAGGCAGCGATGTCGGCCTCGCTGATCGGCTTTCCGTAGCGAGGCTTGGACGATGCGGTTTGGCTGTCGGCCGCACCGAAGCTCAGTGCGGTCGCAACTACAGCGGCGAGTGCGCCGGCCGAAAGGTTACGCAACAGCATTCTTGACCTCCCCGGCTTCGCTGACCGACCACGGGAAGACGCCGTTGTGATGCTGCACGAAGCCCGCCAGGGCGCGCACCTTGGCGATCTCCGCCACAGTGGGCTGGACATAACCTGTGCTGTCGACGGCGCGGCTCGCAATCTTCGCCGGCCCGCCTTGCCAGTTCCAGGTGTAGCGGAACCGGGTCAGGCACTTGTCGAGGATCGGCTGCTCCAAGCGCGCCTGGCGCCAGCTCTTGCCGCCGTCGAGCGTGACATCGACGGTCTTGATGGTGCCGTTGCCCGACCAGGCAAAGCCTTCGATCTCGTAGTTGCCCGGGCCCGCCAGCTTCATGCCGCCCGACGGCCGCGTGATGACCGACTTGCACTCCATGACGAAGCTGAACTGACGCCACTTGCCTTCCGGCATTGGGTCCGTGTAGCGCGCCGTTTCGCTGCGCAGGTGCCAGGGCTGATCGCCCAGCTTGATGCGGTGCAGCCACTTGACCGAGACGTTGCCTTCCCAGCCTGGAATGAGCACGCGTAAGGGATAGCCCTGCTCGGGGCGCAGCCTTTCGCCGTTCTGGCCCCAAACGATCATCGCGTCGGCCAGCACCTTGTCCATGGGGACCGAGCGCGCATGGGACGAGCCGTCCGCTCCCTCAAACAGCGCCCATTTGGCTCCGGGCGCGACACCCGCCTCGTCCAGCAGCGTCGACACCGGCACGCCGGTCCATTGCGCGCAGGAGAGCAAGCCATGGGATTGCTGTACGGTGGTCGATGCCGCCTTGGTCCAATCGGTGAGGCCGTTACCCGAGCACTCCAGGAAATAGAACTTCGACACCGAGGGGTAGCGCATCAGGTCGCTCATGGAGAACTTGAGCGGCTGTTTCACCATGCCGTGGATGACCAGCTGGTGCTGGTCGGGACTGATATCCGCCACGCCGGCGTGGTGACGCTCGAAGAACAGGCCGTTGGGCGTGACGATCCCGAGCTGGTCCTGCAGCGGCGACATGCTCCAGTCCGACCAGTTCTGCCGGTTTTTGAGAACATCGCTGCGCCGGCGCTTGACCTGCGCCTCGAACTTCGAGGGCATGCCGTAGGCTTCGGCATCTATGATGCGGCCCATTTCCTTGGCGGAAGCCGCGACCTCCAGGCGCTGTGCGCCGGCGGAGGTAATTCCTGCCGCGGAGGCGACCGTTGCGCCCGCCAGTATCGCGCCGCCGCGCAGAAAGCTGCGTCTGTCGTGGGACGGAATGCCATCCAAGACCGCCGGCACGGCAGCGCCGGCAGGCGCGCCTCGCGCCTGTTTTTTCGACATGTGGGAGTCCTCCTCGCTTCCTCAGACTCAATTCTTGCTTCACGCTGTTGACGCGCGTTGGGCCTTTTCGCGGCCATTCATCCGACCCCGAGCTCGGACAAATCGAGACGTTTTTGCGTATTCGATTACGATTCGAGTTTATGGCTCGGCATTGCGGCCCGCCAGCAGTTTCAACCTATCTTTGAATAGGGGTCGGCTATCCAGCCCGCGTCGGATCACGCGAACTTGTCGTAGCGGATGAACTGCGGCGGCAGGCGCGCGTCCCTGATCAGCAGGCGCAGCGCGGCGTCCACCATCGGCGGCGGACCGGCCACGAAGCCGACGACATTGTCGTAATGGCCAGCCATCGCCTGCGCGGTGGCTTCACCGACCATGCCCTGCATCAGTCGGATGTGCGGATGCTGTGGGTGCGAGGGACCTGGCGCCTGCTCATGCGAGAGCGCCAGGGTCACTTCGAGCCCGCCGCCGGCGGCCACCACGTGACCGGAAAGCTCCTGCAGGTAGAAGCCGTCGGCGAGCGTCCTGACGCCGAAGAACACGTGGGCCTTGTGGTCTCGGAGGTAGTTCTCGCGCCGGGCATGCTCGAGGATCGACAACATGCCGGCGATGCCGGAGCCGCCGGCGATACACAGGATGTTGCGGCCCTCCTCGGGGCGGAAGGTGGCGCGGCCGAGCGGACCGAACACCTTGACCTCGCATCCCGCGACTTCGGTCTGGAACAGCCAGTCGCAGAAGCGACCGCCGGCCTTTCGCTTGACGAGGAGCGTGATGCGGTCGACCTCGCTGCCGAAGTTCACCATGGAGTAGGCGCGCCCGCCCTCCACGCCCGGCGCCTCGACGACGACGAACTGCCCGGCCTCGAAGGCCATGGGCCGGGAGAGGGCAACTTCGAAGTCCATCACGTCGTGCGTCAGCTTGCGCACGTTCTCGATGCAGCCGGTGCGATAGAGGGGCAGAACGGGGCTGTCCGGCTTTGCCGCCACATTGGCCGGGACGCGCAGCAGGCAGTCGGCGGTCGGCCGCGCCTGGCACATCAGGATGTCGCCCTTCTCGCGCTTGAGCTTGGCAAAGCCCGGCGCCGCGTCCCACTCGACGTGGGCCGAGCCCCGCTTGATGCGGCCGCGGCAGGTGCCGCAGGTGCCGGTCGAGCACTCGTAAGGGACGGTCAGGCCGTGGCGGAGAGCAGCGTAGAGGATGCGCTCGGTGGGGTCGCAGTCGAAGCTGAATTCGCCGGTGTTGGTCTCGAGGGTGATCTTCATGTTCGCCAGCAAGGCGGGGATTCAGGACTTCTTGAAGAAGTCATCGTCGTCCATGTCGTCCTCCTCGTCGAACTCATAGACGATCTCCTTGTCGAGGAAGGCCAGCAGGTCGCCGCCTTCCTGCTTGACCTCGTAGATGCCGAGCGACTTCTCGGTCTCGCCGAGCTTCTCGAGCGAGCGCAGGTCCCACGACCACAGGTGCTTGGTGCAGGTCAGCGCGCAGTTCGCGACGACGCCCGATTCCGCCAGCGGCTCCTCCATGTGCGGGCAGATCGGCGGGATCGCGCGGAAACCTGCGCCGTAGTTGACGACAACGAGCTCGATGCCATCGATCCAGAACTTCTTCAGCGTGTTCTCGGGAACGTCCGTCGCCTTGCAGACGCGTTTCCAGCTCATGTCCCTTTGCCCGTCACGATTGCCGGATGCGCCGCGCACGCATCAGATCGGCCAATGCGAGCCTTTGTCGAGTCGGCGGTTCTCGAGACGGACCTCTCGCTTGAGGAACCGCGCCTTGCCGTCGTCGAGCTTGAAGGTGTCGATGTAGCGTCCCACCAGGAACAGGCGGCTCTCCCCGGCATCGATGTGCGAGTTCACGCCGTCGAGCATGTTCTGGTAGACGACGAACGAGCTGACCGCGGAGGCGGTCTTGGCATCCTCGGCCACGTCGACCGTGTAGACGGTGGTATGTCGCTTCAGCGGGGAATGGTCGGTGTTGTGCTTGGGCAACAGCTTGACCATGGTCGCCAAGTCCTTGCGGCTCCCCTGCAGGTAGATCATGTCGCGGTTGATCTCGGGGCTGAACGACTTGATCGCATAGTGGAAGCTGTCGTCGCACAGCTCCAGCCACTGGTCCCACTTCTGATCGTCGAGCAGCAAGGTGGCCCGATAGATGGTATCGCGGATCAGATTTGCGGTTTCGACGCCATTGGTTGCCATGTCGTTTCCTCCCACTATGAGGCTGCCGAGCGGCTCGGGTCCGGCGGGAGACGGCGGCAACGCTCGCGGTCTCTGCGGGCGCCGCCCACGGCAAGCGTTGAACTCCCGGGCGGCGGCCCGTCGCTACTCCGCAGCCGTGGCCGCCAACGGCTTCACGTACGGCTGGTCGGGGCTGCTCGGCAGCCGGTTCATCCACTTGCCCCACTCGGCGTAGTAGTGGCGCATGCCGTTCTCGTCGTGGATCGTCTGGTTCTCGTGGCGGCCATGCAGGATGCGGCGCGGCTCGGCTCCCGGCAGCATGGTGCTGCCCTGCCCGGCAACGCCCAGCAGGTCCTCGTGCAGGTTGCGCCCGAACGGACCCCAGATCGAGTTGTGGTGGTTGATGCGCGTCTGGCGCTCCTGCTCGGTGTCGCGCTTCAGGCCGAGGCCCCTGAACTCGATCATCACCTTGTCGGGACCGAGCGGGGTGACGACATCGCAGCGCAGTGCCGAGCCGCGCAAGTTGAAGTTCATGCCGGGGAACAGATCGATCATGTACCACTGGTTGGGCGGCAGATGCGGGAAGGAGAGCGCGGCGCGGCTCTCGAAGCCCTCGTACTGGTCGTACTTCACCTCGAACGTGCCGACCACCACGTGGCCGTGCTCGAACGCCTCGTTCTTGCGCGCGAAGTAGGCGTCGTTGAAGCCCGTCACGCGGTTATGGTAGTGCATGAAGTCGTGATAGAATTCGCTGTTGGTGTCGTGCCAGAGCTTGTAGTTGGTCGGCACGATCGCCTTGTGATAGTGGAACACCTCCAGCGGCTCGGCCTCGAGCGACTTGCGCAGGCACTCGAACGGCCTGCCCGCCCACTCCTCCAAGGCAATCGGATTGTCGTTGAGGCTCACCCACACGAAGCCGCCGAACTTCACCTCGCAGCGCAGCCGCCGGAGGCCGACGTCCTCCTTGCATAGGCGCTCCTGATAGCCCTCTTTCTCGCGGCTGATGTAAACGCAGTTCCCCTTCAGGTCGAACTGCCAGGCGTGGAACATGCACGTGAGGCGCTTTGGATTTCCGGAGGGCTGCCCCTCCAGGAAGCTCCCCGAGGGGCGCCGCTCGATCAGCATGCCGCGATGCGGGCACACATTGAGGAACGCTCGGACCTCGTTGTCCGGACCGCGGCACACCACAACCGGCTCGCGCGCGATGGTGGCGGTGCGAAAGTCGTAGGGCTTGGGCAGCTCGGACTCGTGACAGATGGGCACCCACGTCCGCTTGAAGATGTGTTGCAGCTCGTCCTCGAAGATCTGCGGGTCCGAGTAGATGCGGCTGTCGACCCACTCGCCGCTCTGAAGGGGCGGCTTGGCGGTCCATTGCTTGTGGTTCTTTGCCGGCATTGCAATTCTCCTTCAGCGTCTCCCTCGGTCGAGGGGGCCATGATCTGCTCTGCTTCGAGGG
>DATEVP010000492.1:0-4468 GCA_035258465.1 Hyphomicrobiaceae bacterium | reverse complement strand
CCCGGAGGCCACCTTGACGACCTCGACCGCCGTCTTGCGCCCGCGCGCCACCTGGGCCGCGATCGACTGGCGCTTCACGCCCTCCTTGTGCCGCAGCGTCAGCACGATGGCGCCGATCATGGCGACCAGCAGGATCAGCCCGGCGCCCTCGAAGTAGTAGGCGTACTTGGTGTAGAGCACGCGGCCGATGGCCTCCGTGTTGGTGACGCCGGAGCCGGCCGTGGGAATGGGCGTCGAGGCCGCCGCCAGCGCACCCGGCTTGATCACCCGGAAGCCCACCACCAGCACCAGCTCGGCCAGCAGGATGAGGCCGATCAGGGCCCCAAGCGGCGCGTTCTTGATGAAGCCGGCCCTGAGTTCGGCGAAGTCGACGTCGAGCATCATGACGACGAACAGGAACAGCACGGCCACGGCCCCGACGTAGACCACCACCAGGATCATGGCCAGGAACTCGGCGCCCAAGAGCACGAACAGCCCCGCCGCGTTGAAGAAGGCGAGGATCAGGAACAGCACCGCGTGCACGGGGTTCTTGGCGGCGATCACCATGAACCCAGCCGCCACGGTCATCACCCCGAACAGATAGAAGAACCCCGCCGCGATGATCATCCGCCCACCTCGCCACGATCGCCGCGCGGATCCCCCTCCCCCTTGTGGGGAGGGGTTAGGGGTGGGGGTGCTGCAGAGTTCGCCCGCATCATCTCACCTGTACGGCGCATCGAGTTCCATCGCCTTGGCGATCTCGCGTTCCCAGCGGTCGCCGTTGGCCAGCAGGCGCTCCTTGTCGTAGTAGAGCTCCTCCCGCGTCTCGGTGGCGAACTCGAAGTTGGGCCCTTCCACGATGGCGTCCACCGGGCAGGCCTCCTGGCACAGCCCGCAGTAGATGCATTTGACCATGTCGATGTCGTAGCGGGTGGTGCGCCGCGTGCCGTCGTTGCGCCGGGGGCCCGCCTCGATGGTGATCGCCTGCGCGGGGCAGATGGCCTCGCACAGCTTGCAGGCGATGCAGCGCTCCTCGCCGTTGGGATAGCGCCGCTGCACGTGCTCGCCACGGAAGCGCGGCGATTGCGGCCCCTTCTCGAAAGGATAGTTGATGGTCGCTTTCGGCTTGAAGAAATAGCGCATCGACAGCCACAGCGCCGAGGCGAACTCCTTCAGGAACAGCGAGCTTACGGCTTGCCCGATGGCGGCCATGGCTAAACCTCTAAGGCGCCAATTCGAAGATGTGCAGGACGGCGGCGACGGCCACCACCATGAACAGCGACAGCGGCAGGAACACCTTCCAGCCGAGCCGCATCAGCTGGTCGTAGCGATAGCGCGGCACGAACGCCTTCACCATGGCGAACATGAAGAAGGCAAACACCAGCTTGAGCAGAAACCAGATCAGCCCCGGCACCCAAGTCAAGGGCGCCACGCTCAGCGGCGGCAGCCAGCCGCCGAGGAACATGATGGTGGTCAGCGCGCACATGGTCGTGATCGCCACGTACTCGCCCAGCATGAACAGCAGGTAGGGCGTCGAGGAGTATTCGACCGCGAACCCCGCCACCAGCTCCGACTCCGCTTCGGGCAGGTCGAAGGGCGGCCGGTTGGTCTCCGCCAGCGCCGAGATGAAGAAGACGATGAACATCGGCAGCAAGGCCAGCCAATACCAGTCGAGAGCCGAGCTCGGCAGCCCCAGATGCGTGCCGATGCCGGTCTTCTGCGCGTTGACGATCTCGGTCAGGTTGAGGGAGCCCACGCACAGCAGCACGGTGATGATGACGAAGCCGATCGAGACCTCGTAGGAGACCATTTGCGCCGCCGACCGCAGCGAGCCCAGGAAGGGATACTTCGAGTTCGACGCCCACCCGCCCATGATCACGCCATAGACGCCGAGGGAGGAGATGGCGAACAGATATAGGATCCCGACGTTGAGGTCGGAGATGACCCAGCGGCCGAGACCGTCCTCGTTGACGGGGATCACCGCCCAGGCCGCCAGCGCCAGCACGGAAGCGACCAGCGGCGCCAGGAGAAAGACCCCCTTGTCGGCGCCCGCCGGAATCACCGGCTCCTTCAGCACGAACTTCAAGAGGTCCGCGAACGACTGCAGCAACCCGAACGGCCCCACTACGTTGGGCCCGCGGCGCATCTGCACGGCCGCCCACACCTTGCGATCCATGAGCAGAAGGAAGGCGATGATGACGAGGAGGACGACCAGCACCACGAGGCTCTGGAATACCATCACCAGCAGCGGCCAAAGATAGCCGTGCCAGAGCTCGGGCCAGTTCCACGCGCTAGCCATGCGTTCCCGTGGTCCTTTGGGCCATGCTCTTTTTCGTGGCGCTGAAATCGGCCATCACGGCGGAGGCCCGCGCGATCGGATTGGTGAGGTAGAAGTCGCGCACCGGGGAAACGAACGGCTCGCTCCCAAGCGCGCCCCCGCGCCCGGCCAGTTCCTCCATCCCGTCCGTGCCGGCCGACGCCACGGTGTCGAGGCGGGCCAGAACGGGCACCGCCTTGTACATGGCCGCGCGCAGAGCGGAAAGGCTGTCGTAGGGCAGCTTGTGGCCGACGTGGGCGGAGAGCGCGCGTAGAATCGCCCAGTCTTCCTTGGCGTCGCCTGGCGGGAACACGGCCTTGCTGGCCATCTGCGCCCGGCCTTCCGTGTTGACGTAGGTGCCGCTCTTCTCGGTGTAGGCGGCGCCGGGCAGCACAACATCGGCGCGCTCGGCACCGGCGTCGCCATGGCTGCCCTGATAGATGACGAAGGCTTTGCCCAAGGCCTTCACGTCGATCTCATCGGCATCCAGGAGATAGACGACCTCGAGCTGCCCTTTCCCCGCCGCCGTCAGCATGCCGGCGACGTCGAGCCCACCCTCGCCCGGCACGAAACCGAGATCGAGGCCGGCGACGCGCGAGGCCGCCATGTGCAGCACGTTGAACGCGGAGTTGGCGTTCTCCTTGCCCTGGCTCACGGCAACCGCGATCTTGGCCGCCGCCGCCAGCACCGCCGCACCGTCGGCCCTCGCCAGCGCGCCGGCGCCAACGATCACCATCGGCCGCTTGGCCTCGCTCAGAACACGAGCGAAGCTGTGCCTCCCGTCCGCGATCTCTTTCAGCGTCTGCGGGCCTGCGCCCAAATACTCGCAGGGATAGGTGAGATTCACCCGCTCGCCGATCAGGCCGACGCTGAGCCCGCCCTGGCGCCAGCGCTTGCGAATGCGCGCGTTCAGCACGGCGGCCTCGAGCCGGGGATTGGTTCCGACGAGCAGGATCGCATCGGCCTGCTCGATACCCTCGATGCTCGCGTTGAAAAGGTAGCTCCACCGCCCCAGCCGCGGGTCGAGCTTGGCGCCGTCCTGGCGGCAGTCCAGGTTCTTCGAACCGAGCCGCCCGAACAGATCCTTGAGCGCGAACATCTCCTCGGCGGCGGCGAGATCGCCGGCGATGGCGCCGACGCGCTCGGGTCTTGCCGCCTTCAGCTTCGCTGCCACCAGCGCCAAGGCCTCGTCCCAGCTCGCCGGCTCGAGCCGCCCGCCTTTCCTGATGTAGGGCTGGTCGAGGCGCTGGGTCCTGAGCCCGTCCGCCACATAGCGCGTCTTGTCGGAGATCCACTCCTCGTTCACGGCATCGTTGTTGCGCGGCAGGATACGCAGCACCTCGCGGCCGCGCGCGTCGACGCGGATGTTGCAGCCGACCGCATCCATCACGTCGATCGACTCGGTCTTGCTCAGCTCCCAGGGCCGGTAGATGAAGGCCCATGGCCGGTGCGTCAGCGCGCCGACCGGGCACAGGTCGTTCACGTTGGCCGAGAGCTCCGACATCAGGCCGCGCTCGAGGTAGGTGGTGATCTCCATGTCCTCGCCGCGGCCAATCGCGCCCAGCTCCTCCACGCCGGCAACTTCCGTCATGAAGCGCACGCAGCGCGTGCAGTGGATGCAGCGGTTCATGAACGTCTTGATGGCGGGGCCGAGATACTTCTCCTCCACCGCGCGCTTGTTCTCCTCGAAGCGCGAGCCCCCCACGCCGTAGGCCATGGCCTGGTCCTGCAGGTCGCACTCCCCGCCCTGATCGCAGATCGGGCAGTCGAGCGGATGGTTGATCAGCAGGAACTCCATGACGCCCTCGCGGGCCTTTTTCACCATCGGCGTCTTGGTGTTGACGGTCTTGGGGCTGCCGTCACGGTTCGGCGGCAGGTCGTTCACGCCCATGGCACAGGAGGCGACCGGCTTGGGGCTGCCCTGTACCTCGACCAGGCACATGCGGCAGTTGCCGGCGATCTACAGGCGCTCGTGATAGCAGAAGCGCGGGATCTCGACGCCCGCCTGCTCGCAGGCCTGGATCAGCGTGATGCCGTCCTCGACCTCGATCAGCTTGCCGTCGATGATGAGTTGCTTTGCCATGGAGCCTTGGTTCATCGCCTCATGCAGTGCCGGCGGGCTTCGCCGCCAGCCGGATGACGACGCCGGCAACCAGCCCCGCCAACCCGAAC
>DATEVP010000491.1:0-3843 GCA_035258465.1 Hyphomicrobiaceae bacterium | reverse complement strand
AGCTCGCTGCAGGCCTACCCCGACACCTGCGTCGGCACCGACAGCCACACCACCATGGTCAATGCGCTGGGTGTGCTCGGCTGGGGCGTGGGCGGCATCGAGGCGGAAGCGGCCATGCTGGGCCAGCCCGTGGCCATGGTCGTCCCCGAGGTGATCGGCTTCGGCTTCAAGGGCAAGCTCAAGGAAGGCGTCACCGCCACCGACCTCGTGCTCACCTGCACGCAGCTGCTGCGCAAGCGCGGCGTGGTTGAGAAGTTCGTCGAATACTACGGCGACGGTCTCGATCACCTCTCGGTGGAGGACCGTGCGACCATCGGCAACATGGCACCCGAGTACGGCGCGACCTGCGGTTTCTTCCCCGTCGACGGCGACACGATCAAGTATCTGAAGGCCACCGGCCGCAGCCCCGAGCGCATCGCCCTGGTCGAGGCCTATTGCAAGGCGCAGGGCCTGTGGCGCGAGCGCGGCTCCGCGCCGGTGTTCACCGATGTGCTGGAGCTCGACCTCTCCACGGTCGAGCCGTCCATGGCCGGCCCCAAGCGGCCTCAGGACCGTGTCGCGCTGTCGGCGGTGAAGCCGGACTTCGCCAGGGTGCTGCCCGATATCGTCAAGGGCGCGGACCTGAAGCGCCGCGTGCCGGTCGAAGGCGCAGCTTACGACCTCGGCCACGGCGATGTGGTCATTGCCGCCATCACGTCTTGCACCAACACCTCCAACCCATCCGTGCTGGTGGCAGCGGGGCTGCTGGCGCGCAACGCCCGCCAGAAGGGTCTGAAGACCAAACCCTGGGTAAAGACCTCGCTGGCGCCGGGATCGCAGGTGGTCACGGACTATCTCGCCAAGGCCGAGCTGCAGGACGACCTCGACGCGCTGGGCTTCAATCTGGCGGGTTATGGCTGCACCACCTGCATCGGCAATTCCGGGCCCTTGCCCGACAACATCGCGGAAGCCGTGCGCAAGAGCGACCTCGTCGCGGCCGCCGTGCTCTCGGGCAACCGCAACTTTGAGGGCCGCGTCAACGCCGACGTGAAGGCCAACTATCTTGCCTCCCCGCCACTGGTCGTCGCCTATGCACTGGCCGGCACGCTCAACAAGGACCTGACCACCGAGCCGCTGGGCAACGACAGCGACGGGGCGCCCGTCTACCTCAAGGACATCTGGCCGACCTCGGCCGAGATCGCGGAGCTGATCCGCACCTGCGTCACGCCCGACATGTTCGACAAGCGCTACAAAAACGTGTTCGCCGGCGACGAGAAATGGCAGGCCATGGGCAAGGCCAAGCCGAGCCTCACCTATCGCTGGAGCTCGGGCTCGACCTACGTGCAGAACCCGCCCTACTTCGAGGACATCTCACCGAACCCGCCGCCGATCGGCGATGTGATCGATGCGCGCGTTCTGGGTCTTTTCCAGGACAGCATCACGACGGACCACATCTCGCCCGCCGGCTCGATCAAGAAGGACGGCCCGGCCGGCATCTATCTCATCGAGCACCAGGTGCGGCCGAACGAGTTCAACTCCTACGGCGCGCGCCGCGGCAACCACAACGTCATGATGCGCGGCACGTTTGCCAACGTGCGCATCAAGAACATCATGATGGGCGGCAAGGAGGGCGGCAACACCGTCCACTATCCCTCCGGCGATGCCATGTCGATCTTCGACGCGGCCATGCGCTACAAGGGCGAAGGCGTGCCGCTGGTCGTGTTCGCGGGCAAGGAGTACGGCACCGGCTCCAGCCGCGACTGGGCCGCCAAGGGCACGCGCCTGCTCGGCGTCCGCGCCGTGATCGCGCAGTCCTTCGAGCGCATCCATCGCTCCAATCTGGTCGGCATGGGCGTGCTGCCGCTGGTCTTCGAGGATGGCGTCTCCTGGCAGCAGCTCGGGATTGCGGGCGACGAGCTCGTGACCATGCGCGGCCTGGCTCAGCTCAAGCCCCGCCAGAAGGTCGCGGTCGCGATAACGTTTGCTGACGGCAAGACGAAGGAGATCCAGGTGTTGTGCCGGATCGATACGGAGGAGGAGCTGAGCTACTACCGGCACGGCGGCATCCTGCCGTTCGTGCTGCGCAACCTCGCCAGCGCCGCTTGACCTGGATCAAGGGCGCCCACTTGCTCGGCTGACACATTCGCGGTTAACGCAAGCGGGTGCTCGTGTCACCCATTCGTGACTCGCTATTGATCGGCGAAATCCGGATATTCGTGCCGGCAGAGGCGCTGCCTCGACACGCGAAGGGTATAACCACCTCATGCGCTTTCTCGTGGCCATTGCGCTTGCCGCCGCCGCTATCGGATTGGCCGATGGGGCGGCCGCGCAAAGCCCGGCCACGGAACGCACACCCGCCTCGCCAGCTCCCGCGCCCAAAGCCGTCGTCGAGCTGTTCACCAGTCAGGGATGTTCGTCATGTCCGGCAGCGGACGAGTTGCTTGGCCGCCTGGCCCAGCGCGACGACATCATCGCGCTTTCGTTTTCGGTCGATGTTTGGGACTACCTCGGCTGGCAAGACACCCTCGCAAGCCCGAAGTTCACCGAGCGTCAGCGCACCTACGCCAGTGACCGTGGCGGCGGCGCCATCTATACGCCGCAGGCCATCGTCAACGGCATCGCGCACATGAACGGCGCCGACGAGGGCAAGATCACGTGGGCGATCGAGAAGACCGGCAAGACGATCGCCCCGATGCTGGTGCCGATCAGCCTCTCCAAGGAGGATGGCAAGCTCGTCATCGAGGCGGGTGCGGCGCCCGCGGGCGTGCAGCCGAAGGAGGCCACGCTCTGGCTCGCCGTGATCGCCAAGAGCGTCGATGTCGAGATCAAGCGCGGCGAGAATCAGGGCCGCACGATCACCTACAACAACGTGGTGCGGGAGCTGATCCCAATCGGCATGTGGAACGGCAAGCCGATGACGGTGCGGCTGCAGCGCGACAGCTTCATGCGGCCGGGGACCGAGCGCTGCGCGGTGCTGCTGCAGCAGGGAAAAGCCGGGCCGATCGTCGGCGCGGCCCTGATGGCGCAATTCTGAACGGCTACGCGGTCCCGAAAAAACAAACGGCCGGCAAGCGTGCCGGCCTGAGGGTCTTTTCAACCAGTACTTGGCGTGCCTCTTCGTTTGGGCAGTTGGCCCGGTTCACACTCGAGACCCCGGGGGGCTGGGGGGCTGAGAAGTCCGAAGCCTCATGGCGAACCGGGCCGAGAGGCAACGTGTTAACCATTGCAACGCATTTGGGCTCTCTGCGGGCCGCATTTTGGCGGAAGCAAGGTGTTTTGGTTACCGATTCCAACAGGGTCGTGAACGACCCGGATATTCCAAGGCGCCGCAAAGGCTTGCCTCAGACCTTGCCGAGCGCCACCAGGATCGACTGCGGTGTGATCGGCTGTGCCGTCACGCGCGCGCCGAACGGTTGCAGGGCGTCGTTGACCGCGTTCATGACGGCCGCTGGCGCGGCACCGGTGCCAGACTCGCCCACACCTTTGGCGCCGAGCTCCGACACGCTGGTCGGCGTCTCGACATGCACGACATCGATGTCCGGCATCTCGGCCGCCATCGGCACCAGGTAATCGGCCATGGTGCCGTTGGTGAGCTGGCCGGCCTCGTCGTAGAGGCACTGCTCGTAGAGCGCGCCGCCCAGGCCCTGCACGCAGCCGCCGCGCACCTGCTCGTCGGCAAGCTGCGGGTTGATCACGCGGCCGCAGTCCTCCACCACCCAGTGCTTCAGCAGGCGAACGAAGCCGGTATCCGTGTCGACCTCGACATAGGCGCCGTGGATGCCGTTGGTGAAGATGTAGAGGTCCTCGACCAGCCTGAATCGGCGGGTGTGCGACAGCAGGGGCTGCATGCTGTTGGGCAGCTGG
>DATEVP010000490.1:0-6330 GCA_035258465.1 Hyphomicrobiaceae bacterium | reverse complement strand
CGGCGGCCCAGGCCACCCGCGCGGCGAGCAGCTTGGCCATGCCCGCTTCCAGATCGCAGCGGCGGCCTGCGTCCTTATCGCGCGCGGCGAAGTACGTGAGCTGGCGGCCGAGCAGGATCTCCGCCGCCATCATCACGAGCTTGTCGGAGACGCGCGGGAAGCTCACGATCGGCTTGCCGAACTGGATGCGCTCGGTGCCGTATCTGAGCCCAAGGTCAAGTGCCGCCTGGGCCACGCCGATGGCGCGCGCCGCCGTCTGGATGCGGGCGGCCTCGAAGGTGGTCATCAGCTGCTTGAAGCCCTGGCCCTCGACGCCGCCCAGCAGCTGCGCCGCCGGCACCTCGAAGCCGTCGAAGGAGATGTCGAATTCCTTCATGCCGCGATAGCCCAGCACCTCGATCTCGCCGCCGGTCATGCCCTTGGCCGGGAACGGATCGGCATCGGTGCCGCGCGGCTTCTCGGCCAGCAGCATGGAAAGGCCCTTGTAGCCGGGCTCGCTGGCATCGGTGCGCACCAGCAGCGTCATCAGGTCGGCGCGCACGGGGTGCGTGATCCAGGTCTTCTGGCCCGTCACCTTGTAGACCTCGCCCTAGCGCACCGCGCGCGTCTTGAGCGAGGCCAGATCCGAGCCGGTGTTGGGCTCGGTGAAGACGGCGGTCGGCAGGATCTCGCCCGAGGCGATCTTCGGCAGGTACTTCTCCTGCTGCTCCTTGGTGCCGCTGCCCAGGATCAGCTCGGCGGCGATCTCGGAACGCGTGCCGAGCGAGCCGACGCCGATGTAGCCGCGGGAGAGCTCCTCGGAGACGACGCACATCGCCTCCTTGCCGAGGCCGAGCCCGCCGAACGCCTCGGGCAGCGTCAGGGCGAACACGCCGAGCTCGGAGAGCTTGTCGAGCACCTCTTGCGGGATATAGGAGTTCGTCAGGTGCCACTCGTGCGCGTGCGGCAGGACCTCGGCTTCGGCGAAGCGGCGCATCTGGTCACGCATCTCGGACAGCGTCTCGTCGAGGCCCGTATCGCCGAAAGTGGTGACGGCAGGCTGGGCGGCGATCAGCTCGGCGAGGCGCGCCTTGAGGCCGTCGTCGGAGCCGGCGTCGACCAAATCGCCCACCTGATCCTCGAACCGGCGGATGTCCGGCCGAGACACTCCAAGCGTGGCGAGGCGCACCGTCTCGTTCTGGCTCATGGGAATGCCGGCGCCGAGCTGGGCCAGGTACTCGCCGAAGGCCGCCGTCAGCAGCAGGCGCTCCATCTCCGTCAACCGGCGACCGGCCTCCAGCCGGCGCGCCCAGCCGAGCATCTGGCGCAGCGACTCAACGTAGGTGGCGAGCCAGGCAAGGCCATGCGCGGCGGCTTGCGCGCCGTCGAGGCCAGCCGCGCCGTCGACGCTTCTGCGCACGGCGGACTTGGCGAGCTGCAGCAGCCTCTCCGCCGCCGACACCGCGTCCGCGCACTGCCCGAGCAATTGCGCCTCCTGCGCGGCCTGCAACTTGCCCCTCAGGGTCGCTGTGGTCATGGGATCGGCCCCTTCCCGCGTGAGCGCGAATCACGAGCGCTGTCGTGCTGCAGTGCACGATAGCGCTGCCATCGGTTTGCGCAATGGCCACTTCTGCGCAGATGCCGACGCGAATTATGGGCAATTGACCGGCTTGATCACTCGCCGAGAAGCGCCTTGCGGAAACGGCGCAAATTGCCGTCGCGCTGGGCAGTCTCCTGCCGCTGTTTGACGCCCTCCTCCGTGAGGATCGTAACCTCGGCCTCCTCGACGAGCCCGCTCGGGGGGTAGGGGGTTACCGAAGCGCCCTCGACGCCCGGTTGGTCGACCGCGCTGACGTTCGGCTGTCCGTGCCGCGCCGACGTGCGATCGGTGCCCGAAGACCGTGTCGACGCGGACTCGCGCGTCACGAACATGACGGTTGCCTCTTCCGCGTCGGCTCCATAGCCGAGTGCCGGCTCGTCTCGCTTGCGCGCCGTCGGCTTCTCGACCGGAGCAGCCAAGGGTTGCCGTTTGACTGCGGGCTCCTGGCTCTCTTCCGCAGCGGCAGGCGGCGGCTCGCGGGTTTGGCGAGCGGCGTCGGCCTCTGCGGCGTCGGTCTCGATCGTGGCGAGTGCCGGCTCGTGATCGGCCTCGGGCATGCCGCGCTGGATGAGCCTGGCGATGCCGCGGGACAGATCGGCAAGGCTCGTAACTTCTTTCGCCAAGCTCCCACTCGTCAGCACGTGGGCTGGGGCCAGCGTCCCTGTGGCACTCAGGCGCATCGAAAGCGAATCGTTCTTCCTCAGGTCCTCGATGGCGTCGTCGACATGCTTCCAGGCGCGAAAGAGCGGATTGGACAGCAAGAGCAATGCGAGCCTGGCATCGCGCAGGCGGCTCTGCGCGCCCTGATCGCCGGCGGGCTGCGTGCGCAATTGCTTCAGCGCCCGCCAGTTCTCGTCCTCGCTGAGCGCTGCTTCCAGCCGGGAGCGCGTCGCTTCCAGCGCGGCACGCTCTTTCGTCATTGCGGACTCGGCCACCGATCTCCTCCCCGGCCTTCCGCGCGAGGCTCCCAGCCGGCCACGCTCGCGAAGATTTTTCAATCCACCACGCCTTTGTGCGCACTTTGCGACGCAGGCGCAGCAAATATCCAGCGGAAAAGTATACCGGATTCGCAGAGGAGGCGCTCGACGCCGGCGGCTGCCGCGGCTAAGTTGCCCGCCATCCCCAAATGAGCGCATTCTTCAACATGGCACATCCCGCAACAGGCTTGGGACGAGGTGCCGGGAGCGGCCAATGCTGACGCGCCAGTTCAAGTCCATATCGCAGGCAATTTTCGAGCTTTATGCCGACAGCGGCGTCTCGATGGCCGGCGCCGTTGCCTACTCCTTCGTGCTGTCCCTGTTTCCTTTTTGCATCTTCCTCGGCACTCTTTCCGGCCTCTTCGGCGGCGAGGCCCTGGCCACGCGGGCGGTCGAGCAGCTGTTCCAGCTGGCCCCGGCCCCGGTGGCGGAGGCGATCGCGCCGGAGGTGATGGCAGTGATGGGCCAGAGCCGCTTCGGCCTATTGACGTTCGGCGCGCTGATCGCCGTGTTCTTTGCCACCAGCGCCATCGAAAGCCTGCGTGCCGCGCTCAACATCGCCTACCGCGTGAAAGAGCACAAAACCTATCTGCGGTGCCTGGCGGAGAGCGCGGTGTTCGTGATCTTGAGCGCGGTTGGCATGCTGGCCCTTGCCTGGGGCGTGGTCGTGGGCCCGGAAGTCGCGGCTCGCTTCAAGCCCAGCTGGCTGCTCTGGCTCACCGATACCACATGGGTGGCGCTCATCGGCCGCTACGCGATCGTCATCGTCGCTATCGGCGCCGTGCTGGTCGCCTATCATCTCTGGCTGGCGGCCGGAACGCGCGATCTGGCCGACGTCTGGCCCGGCGTGCTGCTCAGCATCGTGCTGTGGGTGATCGCGGCGCGCCTGTTCGGCTCGTGGCTCACCATCAGCGACTATTCGCGCTTCTACGCGGGCCTCACCCAGATCATGAGCGCGCTCGTTTTCTTCCAGGTGAGCGCGATCATCGTCATCCTCGGCGCCGAGCTCAATCGCGGCATCATCGAGGTGAAACGACGCCTGTCGGCGCCGGCGGAAGCCGACGCGATGGCCCGCATCTCGTGAGCAGCTGCACGGAATGATCGCGAAGCCCGTAGGTTGGGGTCAAGCGAAGCGCCGACCCAACGCCTCTTGCGGGTACTGATCGAAATTGCGTTGGGTCATCGTTGACACTCGACCCAACCTACGCGCTCCGCGTTCTCGCGCTACAGCCCTACCCGAAGCGCTTGCGGCTCTCTTCCTGCACGTCCTCGAAGGTCCGCAGGCCCGTCGTCTGTGCGCTCACCAGCACGGCCATGTTGCCGGGCTTGTGCTCGTTCTTCCACATGCGCGTGTGCGCCTTGGGGATCTGCGTCCAGGGGAACACCTCGGACATGGCGGGGTCGACGCGCCGCTCCACGACCAGCTTGTTGGCCTGCGCCGCCTGCAGCAGGTTGGCGAAGTGCGAGCCCTGCACGCGTTTCTGGTGCATCCACAGATAGCGCGCATCCATCGTGAGATTGTAGCCCGTGGTGCCGGCGCAGATCACCACCATGCCGCCGCGCTTGACCACGAACACCGAGACCGGGAAGGTCGCCGCGCCCGGGTGCTCGAACACGAAGTCGACGTTGTTGCCCTTGCCGGTGATCTCCCAGATGGCGCCGCCGAACTTGCGCGCCTCCTTGAACCAGGCGTCGTACTCGGGCGTGCCGACCTTGGGCATCTCGCCCCAGCAGTCGAACTTCTTGCGGTTGATGACGCCGCGGGCGCCCAGCTGCATGACGAACTCGCGCTTGTCATCCTCCGAGACCACGCCGATGGCGTTGGCGCCAGAGGTGGCGATGAGCTGGACGGCCATGGAGCCGAGCCCGCCGGACGCGCCCCACACGAGCACGTTGTGGCCCGGACGCAGCACGTGCGGGCGATGGCCGAACAGCATGCGGTAGGCGGTCGCCAGCACCAGCGTGTAGGACGCGCTCTCCTCCCATGTCAGGTGTCGCGGCCGCTCGAGCAGCTGCCGGTCCTGCACGCGGCAGAACTGGGCGAAGGAGCCGTCCGGCGTCTCGTAGCCCCAGATGCGCTGGCTGGGCGAGAACATCGGGTCGCCGCCGTTGCATTCCTCGTCGTCGCCGTCGTCCTGATTGCAGTGGACGACGACCTCGTCGCCGACCTTCCAGCGCTTCACCTTGGCGCCGACCGCCCAGACGATGCCCGCCGCGTCGGAGCCGGCGACGTGGTAGGGGTTCTTGTGCACGTCGAGCGTGGAGATCGGCTTGCCCAGCGCGGCCCACACGCCGTTGTAGTTGACGCCCGCCGCCATCACGAGAACGAGCACGTCGTGGCTGTCGAGCTCCCAGGTCGGCACCACCTCGATCTGCATGGCCTCGTCGGGCGGCCCGTGCCGCTCCTTGCGGATGGTCCATGCGTACATCTTGCTCGGCACATGGCCGAGCGGCGGGATCTCGCCGATCTCGTAGAGGTCCTTGCGCGCCGTCGCGGCCGCAGGTGCCGATATCGTCGCGGCGGCGGTGGCGCCGAGGCCGGAGATGGGGACGACTTGAGCGGATGCCGACGAAGCCTCGCGTGAGGATGCCGAGTTGTCGCCCCCAGACGCGGGCTTTGAGCGAGCTGCCATGCTTTCACTCCCCGAGCTGGCGGTTGCGTCCCTCGTGGCGGAGCACACGTGCGTGTGTCCCTGCGATGTTGCACTGCAAACAGTCCGATGAATCACCCTCGCGCTCAAGCAAATTCTGCGCCGTCGTGGGGTTCCGATAAACCCCTCTTAACTTGTCACCCCCTACGCTGCCCGGGCGGAGTGGGCCGAGCGCGGCGGAGGACGAGATGTACGTTCTGCTGAAACACATCGAAAATATAATAGCAACGGACTGGCCAACCATCGCAGTCATCTGCGTGTTGTGCGCCCTGGCTTCCTACTTCCTGAAGGAGTATTTGGCCAACCCGCCGATGATCGTGTTTGTCTATCCAGTCCTTGTTGTTATATCGCTTCTTGCTCAATACTTGTTCACAATTGCGGACCTCTACGCGCCCAAAAAGCTAGACCAATGGCTGATGTGGACGATCCTGGCAACCATCTGCGGCACGATCATCGGGACCGGTCTGGTGGGGGCGTTGGTTGCGCTGCGCGAAGGTCCGAGCCGCCGCAAGGCCTGAGCGCGCTATTCCACTCCGGCAGACGGGATTTTGCGCTGCACCCGTGCCGGGTTAGGCTGGCCCTCTCGCGTTTGCGAATGAGGAGCGCAATCCCATGACGGCGCCCATCCGCGGGGCCAATCCCTCCGCGGCCCTGCCCGTTCCAGACAAGCCCTGGATGTTTCGCACCTACGCCGGCCACTCGACGGCGGCCAAGTCGAACGAGCTCTACCGCAAGAACCTCGCCAAGGGCCAGACCGGCCTGTCGATCGCCTTCGATCTGCCGACGCAGACGGGCTACGACCCCGACCACGAGCTTGCCCGCGGGGAGGTCGGCAAGGTCGGCGTGCCGATCTCGCACCTTGGCGATATGCGCGCGCTGTTCGCCGGCATCCCGCTCGGGCAGATGAATACGTCGATGACGATCAATGCCACGGCCGCATGGCTGCTGGCGCTCTATGTGGCGGTCGCCGACGGGCAGAGCACGGATCGCACCTCGCTCACCGGCACCATCCAGAACGACATCATCAAGGAATATCTCTCGCGCGGCACTTACGTGTTCCCGCCCTCACCCTCGCTGCGGCTGATCAAGGACACCATCATCTTCACCTGCCGCGAGATGCCGA
>DATEVP010000489.1:0-4337 GCA_035258465.1 Hyphomicrobiaceae bacterium | reverse complement strand
TGGCGGCCCCCGGTTCGCGGTCTTGGCGAGACGCCCTCGAGAAGCGCCCCCTCGTGAACCGAGGCAAAGCGGACTATGCCACGGCGGAAACCGGCGGGGATAAGCGCGATCAGGGTTACCACGCGCCCCGACTCCGTCGCGGCCAACATGGCCCCAACATGCCTCCAACATGCCCGCAACAATCGCCAACATGGCCACCAACCATGTGCGGCCACCCACCGACAACGCGCCACGTAGCGTAAACGTCGTGGCCGGGACGGGGCCCATGCACGTGTCCGCTTGCGCTCGCTCTCATGCTCGCACCAACGCAACGCGCCGGGCCGGCCACCACGCAAGGTCGAGGCACCTTGGCTCTAGCGCTGGGCACCTCGATGAAGCTAGGCTGCGGCCGAATTTGCCGGTCAGCTAGGGAACAGGAGTAGGGTCATGGCGTCTCAGGGCAAGATTGCGCTCGTCACGGGCGGCGGCAGCGGTATCGGCCGGTCGGCGGCGCTGGCGCTGCAAGGCGACGGCTGGAACGTGGTGGTCGCCGGACGGCGCAAGGAGGAGCTCGACAAGACGGTGGCCATGGCGAAACCCGGCGGCGGCAGAATCGTCGCCGTGCGCGCCGACGTCGGCAAGCCCGAGGACGTGAAGAACCTGTTCGCCGAGACCAGGAAGGCCTTCGGCGGCCGCCTCGATTTCCTGTTCAACAACGCGGGCTTCGGCGCGCCGCCCGTGCCGATGGAGGAGCTGCCCTTCGAGACGTGGAGGTCCGTCGTCGACGTCATCCTGCACGGCTCGTTCCTGTGCGCCCAGGAAGCCATCAAGATCATGAAATCGCAGAACCCGAAGGGCGGGCGCATCGTCAACAACGGCTCGATCTCGGCCTACACGCCCAGGCCCAACTCCGTCGCCTACACCGCCTCCAAGCACGCCATCACCGGGCTCACCAAGTGCATCGCGCTGGACGGGCGCAAGCACGACATCGCCTGCGGCCAGCTCGACATCGGCAACGCCGACACGGCCATGGGCGGGCGCATGAAGGCCGGCGTGCCGCAGGCCAGCGGCGAGATCAAACCGGAGCCGGTGTTCGACGTGGAGCACTGCGGCTCGGCCATCCGCTACATGGCGAGCCTGCCGCTCGACACCAACGTGCTGTTCATGAACATCAAGGCCACCAAGATGCCGTTCGAAGGCCGCGGGTAGGCTGAGGCTTTCGGGAGCGCACGCTCACACTGCTTTCATTCAGCGCATCGCACCGGCTGTTGGCGCGACAGCCGCCGTTTTTCTTGCGTTCGACGCCTAACTCCCTGACCGTGGCCGACAAAAGCTCGGCATACGCATAATTGGACCATGGTCAGAGCGCGCGCATGACGTGGCGTAGGCGCCACATGCCAGCGCGAAAGGGGCCGCTCGCGCCGATTTTTACACACACTATCTGGCTACTGAATTAGTTTCCGGCCGCGCGCCCTGGGTGCGCAAGTTCTGGCAACATCTCAAATTGGGGAAGACCGATGGTTCTGCGTTTCCTCGCGGGAGCGGCGGTGGCCGCGTTCACCCTCCTCTGTCTCGGCCTGACGCCGGCCACGGCAGGGACTCACAAAGGCAAAGGCTCGCACATGGCCATGTCCGGCCATTGCTGCAAGGCAAAGAAGAAGAAGACGAAGGCGATGGCCCAGTGCGGAAAGTACTGCGCCATTGCAGCTGCGCTGGCAGCCAGGAGCGCCCACAAAGGCCGTAAGCCCGGCAAGTGGCACGGCTGGGTGGCCACGCGCAAAGGCTTCGCCTTCTATCTCGACGGCGGCCGCTATAAGGGCGGCACGCCCTGCGGACCGGCGATGGCCTACAACAATTGGGAAGGCGGTTTCCATCCGCGCGTGTTCTGGATGCTGACCGACCGCGACCGCTACTGAGGCGGCCGGCTCCATCTGGCCGCTGCGCTCGAGACCTTGTCCGGTGCTCGCACGGAGCACGGGGTTTTTTGCTCTGCGCGTTGCACCGCCTTGCGCCAGCCGGGACAATCGGGCTAGGAGGCCGATCATAGAGGGTCGTCATTGGCCGGCGCAGGGTGGGGTAGAGGGTCGTGGGCGCGCAGAGGCAGCTCTGGTTCTGGCTGGCGGCGCTCCTCGTCGTCGTTGCCGTCATCGCCCTGTTGTCGGAGATCCTGCTGCCCTTCGTGGCCGCCGTCGTCGGCGCCTATTTCCTCAATCCGCTCGCCGACCGGCTCCAGTCGCTCGGCATCAAGCGGGCCTGGGCGGCGATCCTCATTGTCGGCGTTGCGGCCATCCTGGTGGCTTTGGCGCTGGTCCTGCTGGTGCCCGTGCTGGCCGAGCAGGTGCGCCAGCTGGTGGCGGCGCTGCCGGCGGAGACGGAGCGCGTCAAGGCCGTCATCGAGCGCTACGGGCGCGAGTGGCTGGGCCCCAGCTTCCCCTCCTTCAAGGCCGCGATCGACAAGACAATCGCCGAGCAGTCGCAGAACTGGACGGCGACCGCCGGCGCCATCATGGCCTCGGTGTGGAGCCGCGGCATGGCGCTGGTGAACTTCGTGTCCCTGCTGCTGATCACGCCGGTGATCGTGTTCTACCTCCTGGTCGACTGGCACCCGATGCTGGCGCGCATCGATCGCGCCCTGCCGCGCGATCACGCCCCGACCATCCGCCGCCTCGCCGCCGAGATCAACGATGCGGTGGCGGCCTTTATCCGCGGGCAGGGCGCGATCTGCCTGATGCTCGGGCTCTACTACGGCGCAGGGCTCAGCTGGGCCGGCATCCAATATGGTCTCCTGGTCGGGCTCACCACGGGGCTGCTTGCCTTCATCCCGGTGGTGGGCTGGATGCTGGGCGCCGTGACCGCGGCCGTGCTCGCCATCGTGCAGTACTGGCCGGACCTGACGCCCTTGCTCAAGGCGGCCCTCGTGCTCGCCAGCGGGATTGCCATCGACGCCGCCTTCCTCTCGCCGCGCTTCGTCGGCCAGAAGATCGGTTTGCACCCCGTGTGGCTGATTTTCGCGCTGTTCGTCTTCTCCTACCTGTTCGGCCTCGTCGGCACGCTGGTGGCGGTGCCCCTGGCGGCGGCGATCGGCGTGCTGGTGCGCTTTGCCGTGCAGGTCTATCTCGACAGCGCGGTCTACAAGGGCACCGCCGCCGCAGCCGGCGGCGACACGATGCCGCCGCAGGGGGACAAGCCGTGACCGGAGCACCGGGCCAGCTGATCCTCGATCTTCCGCACCGGCCGGCGCTGGGGGCGGAGGATTTCCTCATCAGCCGCTCCAACCAGGCGGCCGCCGACATCGTCGACCGCTGGCCCGACTGGCCGCATCACTCCCTCGTCGTCGTCGCGCCGCCGGGCTCGGGCAAGACGCATCTCGCCAACGTCTGGCGCCTGAAATCGGGCGCGGCGCGGCTCGAGGCGTGGGCGCTCGGCGAGGCGGATGTGGTGCGCGCCAAGGGCGCGCTTGTGGTCGAGGATCTGCACGCTGGCGTCGCCGACGAGCGCGCCCTGTTCCATCTCCTGAACCTGGTGCGCGAGCACAAGCTCTCCATGCTGCTGACCTCGCGCTCAGCCCCGGGCGAGCTCACCGTGGCCCTGCCCGACCTGCGCTCGCGCCTGCGCGCCCTGCCGCTGGTGACGATCGCGCCCCCCGACGAGGCCCTGCTCAAGGCCGTCCTCGTCAAGCAGTTCGCCGACCGGCAGCTCAGCGTCGAGCCGCACCTGATCGCCTACATCGCGCTGCACATGGAGCAATCCATGGAAGCCGCCGCAGCGATCGTCGCCGACATCGACCGCGCCGCCATGGCCTCCCACCGCAAGGTCACCCGCGCGCTGGCGGCCGAGGTGTTGGCGCGCCGGCAGGGGGGCAGCGGTTAGCCGCCAGCCCCGCCACCGCTTGCGCAGAAGGCGCCCGCGTCCGCTTTCGGTCCCTTTCTGCCCAACGCCACGCGTGGCACGGGTAGTTTTGACCCATTCCGGTCCTGCACTGCGGCACGCCCATTGCAGCGCAGCAATTCCTGACCGTGCCGCGCAAGAATTGGTATCTTGGTCCGGTCGGCTTCGGTGAGCTTCAATGAGGCGGCGGGCGGTTCGCGTGGCCGCGAGCGGCAGTGGCGCAGGCAAAGCCGCCTCTCATTGGCGTGCTCACGCTGACGAAGGCAGATGAGCAGTCCCTTGCCCACGAGCTTCGCGAAGGCTTACGGGAGCCCAACTACATTGAGGGCCTCGCAATTACGGTTTCGAATTCCGGTCGGCGAATGAAGATACCAGCCGACTTCCTGCGTCGGCGGCAGAGTTGGTTCGCCTCGATATCGACGTCATGGCCCTCGGGTGGATGTTTTGATTGTGACAGAAGACGTTGTCGG
>DATEVP010000488.1:0-17388 GCA_035258465.1 Hyphomicrobiaceae bacterium | reverse complement strand
CCATAGCGCACGCCGGCAAGGATCAGGGCATCGGCAAGCCCGGTGACCCCGAGGCCGATGCGGCGCTTGGCCTTCGCCTCCTTTCGCTGCGCCGCCAGCGGATAATTCGAGATGTCGATCACATCGTCGAGAAAGCGCACGGCAGTTGCGGTCAGTGCTTCGAGCCGGCCTTCATCGAGCCGCGCCTCGCGCGTGAACGGCTTGTCGATCAGGCGCGCGAGATTGATGGAGCCCAACAGGCAGGCGCCGTGCGGGGGGAGCGGCTGCTCACCGCAGTTGTGCGCAACCAAACCGTTCGCGTCGAAGGCATTTAGTCCCGGTACAGTGACGTCATACACCTCCTCGGTGCCGTCGTTCGTCACGGAGACAACTCTGGCAACAAAACGCTCGCGATTGATGGCCCGTTGGTAGTTCGCGAGCGCAACTTTGAGCCGCGAGGCCTTCTCGCAGTCGGCGAAGCCGACGACATCACGAAA
Organism: Hyphomicrobiaceae bacterium; assembly: GCA_035258465.1. GTDB lineage: Bacteria > Pseudomonadota > Alphaproteobacteria > Rhizobiales > Hyphomicrobiaceae > AWTP1-13. The sequence continues at coordinate 16,912 of DATEVP010000488.1, read as the reverse complement.
CTGGAGCAAGCTCTCGCCGGAGATGACGAGTTCATGCTGTACCCCGGTCGGATAGTCGGCATGGCCGCCGCGTCCATCCGGCAGGCGCCTGACCGACGCCGCCCGGCGACCGCGATAGAGCGTTGAAGCTATGCCGAGCCGCAACAGCATCCGTTGCACGGCTTGCAGCCGCAGCAAATCGGATTGTGCAAGCCGAACGCTCACGCCCTTCTGCTGCGTACCCTGCACGGATCCGTCGCTATCAAAGAAGCCGCGTAGAAAGCCCCGACAGAAATCGCTCGAGCCCCGCTCCATCGCCTGCGTGATCGCCTTGTAGCCAGGTCGCATGCCGACGCGCTCGGCAAGCATCCTCAGCGATGCCAGACTGAGGCGATGCTCGTTTCGCCCGCGCACCTCGTACCAGCCGACAAAATCCGCTCGATGTGGCAAGGTCCGCGCCGCTTCCAGCGCTTCTGCCATGATCCCAGCCACGCCGGTCCTTGACGTCTCGTTGACCGCTGCGGCCGGACGCCAGACGGATAAAATCGCCTTGTCTGATTTGAGGGTGCCGTCTCCGACTAGCAGTCCGAGAAGATAGCCTTCGGCGTGTGAGAAATCGCCGCCCCATGCTGGCTGCTCGCGGTGGTCGTTGAGCACGATCAATTCGCCCTCTCGCAGGTCTCCGGCCGCGCACCACTCGGTCTCTTGTCTGTAGCGTGTGGACGCTGAGACGCGCTTGAGACGATGATCGGCGGTGAGCCGCAGGATGTGGCCTTCGACGGTCTCCAGCTTCACCAGCTGCTTTGCTCCCGTGGCAAAAAAGCCATCAGGCCCACTGGCGTGATCTTGTCCGTCGACTCTAGCTTTGAATGCTCGACCGACTAGATCGCGAACCTGGCGCGGACCATCAGCGGTATGCACCCAGGTGTCTCCTGGCACGCAAGGGTTGGTCGCGCTGATCTCCTCGCAGTAGGCGAGGTTGTTCTCCGCGTTGATGCGGTCGATGAACACGACGCCGGGCTCGGCGTAGTCGTAGGTAGCGCGCATCATGCGGTCCCACAGCGCACGTGCCTGCACCGTGCGGTAGACCCTGCCTTCGAAGACGAGGTTCCAGGGCTCGTCGTTGCGCACGGCGCGGACGAACGCGTCCGTCACCAGCACGGAGAGATTGAAGTTCCTCAAGCGCGCCTGGTCGCTCTTGGCGTCGATGAAGGCCTCGATGTCGGGGTGGTCGCAGCGCAGCGTTGCCATCATGGCCCCGCGCCGGGCGCCCGCCGACATGATGGTGCGGCACATGGCGTCCCACACGTCCATGAAGCTCACCGGCCCCGAGGCATCGGAGCCGATGCTTCTGACCAGCGCGCCCTTCGGGCGCAGCGTGGAGAAGTCGTGGCCGATGCCGCCGCCCTGCTGCATGGTGAGCGCGGCTTCCTTGACGTTCTCGAAGATGGACGAGAGATCGTCCTCGATGCGCCCCATCACGAAGCAGTTGAAAAGCGTGACGGCGCGCCCGGTGCCGGCGCCGGCGAGGATGCGCCCGGCCGGGATGAAGGCAAAATCGGCCATCGCCTCCCGGAACGCCTTGGCCCAGCGCGCCCGCCCGCGCTTGGGCTCAGCGGCCGCCGCGGCCTTCGCGACCCGCTGCCAGGTGTCCTCGATGCTGCGATCGACCACGCCGCCATCGGCCGCCTTCAGCCGATACTTCATGTCCCAGATCTGCTGGGAGATGCCGGGCAGGACTGTTGGACGCTTCGTCATGTTCGCTGTTTGTTCTAGCATTGTCGAGGGCGGCTCTCAAGCAATTTAGGCCGAAAGTTTTGAGAAAAAAGCCTCACGATTGCACGGCATGTGACACCGCAGCTTCGATCGCCAACGGCGGCGGGTTGGGGCCCTTGCGCGCCTCGGCGATCAGGCGGGCGCTGGCCGTCTCGATGCGCTCCTGGATCAGGGTGCGCGCCTGCACCCGCGGCAGCCCCGGCGGAAAAGGATCGAGCACCTCGATGATGATCGTCCCGGGGTAGCGCACGATGCTGCGTCGCGGCCAGAACAGCCCCGAGTTGAGCGCCACGGGGTAGCAGGGCAGGCCAAGCCCCTCATAGAGGGCAAGGAAGCCCGGCTTGTAGTCCGGCGGGGCTCCAGGGGGCCGCCGCGTCCCTTCCGGAAAGATGACGATCTCCCGCCCGTGCGAGGCGCGCTCCCGGGCGTCGCGGATCATGGCCTTGAGGGCGCCGGGTCCCCGGTCGCGCTTGACGAAGATGTGCCGGAACTTGTGGCTGAACCAGCCGTAGAGCGGAATCCAGCCAAGCTCCGCCTTCATGACCATGGCTGGATCGCGAAACACAGGGATGAGGGCGAACGTATCCCACGCCGACTGATGCTTGGCCGCGACCAGGCAGGCGCCTTTGGGGAGCTTCTCGCGCCCGCGCACCTCGACGCGCGTGCCGCAGATCAGCTCGAGCCACCACAGGCTGGCAAGGCCGTGCAGGCGCAGCCCTTCCATGGCCCAGCGGCGCGGAGCCAACAACAGCCAGCTGCCGCAGACGAGAAACGCCGCCGTGTTCACGTAAAAGACGACCGCGAACACCAGCGAGCGAAGCACGATCATCGTGCGCCCCGGACGGTAGACGCGCGCATCTCGTTACCGCCGGCAACGGCGCCCTCGTCCAAGCCGGTCAGGCGGGCGGCGGCGAAACGGACGGCCGAGGGCAGGAACTTCACGTACTCTGAGAAGATCACGCGCGCCTTGATCGCATCCGCCCACCAATTCTGCGACCGCCGCGGCAGCACCGGATAGGGCACGAGGCTGACCTCGGGCATGGCGCGCCCGAACTCGGTCAAGCTGCGCGGCATGTGATAGCTCGACGTCACGATGATCAGCCGCGAGAAGTGGTTGGCGCTTGCCCAGGCCTTGGTCTCGGAGGCGTTGCCGCTGGTGTCGTGTGCGTCGTAGCCGACGTCGACGCAGCACTTGAAGAGATCGGCGCTCAATCCGCTGCGCTGGAAGAGATCGTGCCGCGTGGCAATGGGGTTGGCGCCGGAGATCAGCAGCCGCTTGCCGCGCTTGTCGGACAGAAGGGCCGCGGCCACGCTCAGCCGATGCTCGCCGCCCGTCAGGACGACGATGCCGTCCGCCCGCACGCTGCCGGCAGGGGCAAGGCGCGCAACCGCGACGGCAAAAACGACAAATCCGGCGATGAACGCCGCAAGCGCAAGCCCCGCGGCGACGGCAAGACGCCTGCCTGCCCGTGTCACAACACCTCTCCAAACGGCTCACCCCGGCGCGGCAAGTCGGTCAAGCCAAGAGAGTAACCGATCCGGCGCCTGTTGTGACCTGCGCCGCGGCCCCCACAAACACAATTTCCCGGCAGCCCGGCTTAGTGCTGGCTGTTCAAGATTCGGTAAACGCCGATGCGCGAGGTCAGCATGCACAACGCGGCGATGACCAGGACGACGATACCCAGCAGGAAATAGCCGGGCGGATCGAGCGCGGCGATGCCGATCAGGCGTCTGATCTCCGCGATCGTCACGGCGCCGCCCCCCAGCAGCTCCATCACGGTCGGCATGACCAGGAACACGACCATCGCCCAGATCGCGCCGACGATGCCGGCCCTCACCCCCAGCCTCAGGAAATGCCGCTCGAACTCGCGGGCGATGAACCGGTCGGTGGCGCCGACGAAGTGCAGCACCTCGACGATGTCGCGGTTGGAGGCCATTGCGCTGCGGGTGGCCGACACGATGATGGCGGTGGTGGCGGCGCCGACCAGGATCAGGATGGCGAGGCCGCCGAGCGCAAACGAGCGCGTGATGGTGCGAATCTGCTGCTGCCAGCGACGGTGGTCGTCGAGCGTGGCGCCCTTGAACTGTTCCGCGACGAGCGTGCGCAGCGCATCGAGATTGGGCGGCTGATTGCGGTCGAGCTCGATGGCGATCAGCCGCGGCACCGGCAGTGCGTTCAGGGCATCCGTCTTGCCGAGCCAGGGCTCGAGCAGCTGCGCCGCGTCGGCGACGCCCAAGGCGCGCACGGTGGCAATGCCCGGCTGACGCGACAGGAACGCGGTGACGTCGGCGACAGCCTTGTCGAGATCCGTGCGCTCCTTCGCCTCGATCTGCACCGTCACCTCGCTGGCGATGTCGCGCAGCCAGGCGGAGGCCGATTGGTTCATCATGTAGACCGCGCCGGCCGTCAGGCACGCCAGGAAACACATGATGGTGATGACCAGCGTCAGCGAGCGCCCCGTGACCGATCCGGCTGGAACGATGGGCGCGCTGGCGGGAGCAGCCTCCGTGCGCCGGCCGCGGCTGCGCGGCTCGGGTTGGCCGGTCTCTCTCGGCGCGTGCGCAAGGCGCGGACGCGCAGCCGAAAGGGTGGGCGGCCCCGTCGATGGCCCGCCATAGGGATCATGCTCGAGGCGCGGGCGCGTCGGCTGCAGCGTCGGCGGCCCTGTCGGCCTGTCATACGATCCGGACATGGCCCTCGTGCAGCTCCAGGCGGGGCGCCTTGGTCTGACGCATCAATTGGTGATCGTGGGTGGCGATGACGACGCTGGTGCCGAGCCGGTTGAGCTCGATGAAAAGCCGCAGCAGCCGGCGCGCCATTTGCGGGTCGACGTTGCCCGTCGGCTCATCGGCGAGCAGCAGCTCCGGCTTGTTGATGACGGCACGGGCGATGGCGGCGCGCTGCTTTTCTCCGCCCGACAAGACGTGGGGGAAAGAGTACATGCGGTCGCCGAGGCCCACCCACTGCAGGAGATCGGTCACGTCCTCCTTGTAGTCGGAGACGCGCTTGCCCGTGACGCGCAGCGGCAGTGCCACGTTCTCCCAGGTCGTCAGGTGGTCGAGCAGGCGGAAATCCTGGAACACGATGCCGATGCGGCGGCGCAGCTGCGCGCGCTTTGACGGCGTGACCCGGGTGATGTCCTGCCCCAGCACGTGCATGTGCCCGCCGCTCGGCTCGATCGACATGAACAGGAGGCGCAGCAGCGATGTCTTGCCCGAGCCCGAAGGGCCCGTGAGGAAGTGGAACGAGCCCGGCCGCAAATGAAAGGTGACGTCGCGCAGCACCTCGTGCCCACGCCCGTACCTCAGTGCGACGTTGCTCAATCTTATCACGCTGCCGGCCTCCGGACCGGGCAAACGGGCATCTTTATGCGCAAGCTGGAAGAAACGATCAATCGTTCAGGATTGTGGCGGGCTGATGTGCCTCATTTCATTGACGAAGATGATGGCCGAAGCGAATGGTCCGTCACGACGGCGCATGTTCTAACGCGTTTGTGGTAGGCTGCGATAGGTCATCTATCGTAGGTTCCGTGCACGGTGCGGAAGAGAGGCGACTGGGACTCGGGTTGCAGCTCCGAGCGCTTGCACGCCGCGCAGCGTGGAGGAGGGCAGCATGGCACGCATTCTTCTGGCGGAGGACGACGCCGCCACCCGCGACCTGGTGCAGCGCGCCCTGTCGACGGACGGCCACGAGATGATCGTCACGCAGGACGGTGCGGAGGCGCTGGAGAAGCTTCAGGCCACGCAAAATGTCGACCTGTTGATCTCGGACGTGCAGATGCCGGGCATCGATGGCATCGAGCTGGTGGAAAAGGCGCTGTCGGCGCGGCCGAAACTGCGCGTCATCCTCATGTCCGGCTTCTCCGACGAGCTCGGCAGGGCCGAGCACCTCAAGGGCCGCATCGCCCGCGTCATTTCCAAGCCGTTCACCCTGGAGCAGATCCGCAGCGCGGTGAAGTTCGTGCTGGGTTAACCGCTTTCGCCCTCTGTCCGGCTTGCATTGGGTCCCAATATCTCCCAAATTCCGGCCCAGTTAGCGCGTCTGGATGATGCGCGGACCTTTGGCGGTCCAGCGCGGGGGGTGACGCGACCCATGGCGATCACGATGGATGCGCGCGGCCGGAGAGGTGGCGCGGGTGCACCCGTGTTGGGTGTCCCGAGCCTGGCCGAGCGCGGCCGCTCCTTTCGCCTGGCACAGCGGCACACGCTGCTGGTCAAGGTGCTGCGCATGGCGCTGCCTGTCGGTGCCGTGGGCGTTGCCGCCTTCTATGGCCTGGCGCTCACCTCCAGCTGGCAGCTCGGGCACGGCCGGCTGAGTGTCGGCGAGGTACAGGTGACCGCCGACGACCTGACCATGAAGGACCCCAAGTACTTCGGCGTCACCAAGGACGGCGGGCGCTATGAGGTGCGCGCCAAGAAGGCGGTGGTGGCTTTCAGCCAGCAGGCGCCGATCAAGCTCATCGACATCGACGGCGACCTGGTGCAGCCCAACAACGTCGTCACCAAGCTCACGGCCAAGCACGGGCTGCTCGACAACGCCAAGAGCCAGCTCGAGCTCTACGACGGCGTCGAGATCGACGCCTCCAACGGCCTCAAGGCGCGCTTGTCGCGCGCCACGATCTACTCGAAGGAGCATCGCATCGTCTCCAAGCAGCCGGTCGACGTGATGACGCCGACCGGCCGGGTGCAAGGCTCCGCCATGACCATGCGCACCGACACGCGCGAAGCGTCATTCATCGGCAACGTCGCCGTCCGCCTCGTGCAATCGGGAGCGGGCCAGACGACGGTGGCGCTGGGGCGCGACTCACGCCAGCCGGTCGACGTCACGGCCGAGCAGCTGCACGTCAACGACACCGCCAAGACGGCGGTGTTCATGGGGGACGTGGTCGCCGTGCAGGGCGACTCCATGCTGAAGACGCCCGAGCTGCACATCAGCTACGAGGGCAAGCCGGCGTCCGAGCCGGCGGTTGCCGCGCCTGGGCAGCCCAGCGAGGGCTCGCGGCTTTCGCGCCTCATCGGCAAGAGCGGCGCCGTCGTCACCGCCGGCAGCGACCGGCGCGTGTCCAGCGATCAGGTCGAGTTCGACGCCAAGGCGAACACGGCGCTCTTCACCGGCAACGTTCTGGTCAATCAGCAGAAGAACGTGCTGCAGGGCCGGCGACTGTTCGTCGACCGCAAGACCGGCCGCAGCCGGCTGGAGGCGCCAAGCGAGCCCGGCCAGCCCACGGGCCGCATCGCTGCGACCTTCTACCAGAGCGAGCGGGCGGTTGCGGCGGCGAAGCCGAAAGCCGCTGCCGTCGAGGCCGCAACAGGTGCGCAGCAAGGCGTATTCAGCTCGTTCAAGACCGACCCGAATGCGCCCATGGACGTGGAGGCGGAGACGCTCGACGTGCATGACGCGGCCAGGAACGCCGTATTCCGCGGCAACGTCAAGGCGCAGCAGGGCGAGTTCGTCGTGCGCACGGTCGAATTGACGGCCCACTATTCCGGCCAGACCGGCTTGGGTCTCTCGGGCGCGTCTGACGAGGCGGGCGGCAAGGCTCCCGCGCAGATCACGCGCGTGGAGGCGAGGCAAAAGGTTATCATCACCTCCAAGGACGGCCAGACGGCCACCGGCGATTGGGCGAACTTCGACATCAAGGCCAACACCGTGCTGATGGGCGACCGCGTGGTGGTCTCGCGCGGCAAGGACGTTGCGGAGGGGCCGAGGCTCAAGATCGACCTCACCACGGGCATGTACCGCTTCGAGCTCGAGACGGAGGCGGCGGCCGCCCCGGCGACGAGCGCCTCGCCGCCGCAGACCAGCCCGGCACCGGCCAAGGATCCCGCCGCTCGCACCTGTCCGCCTGGCAAGCAGTGCCTGCTGGTCTATCCCAAGGAGGCCCAGGAGAAAGCCAAGGAGGCGGTGAAGAAGTTCCTGCCCGATGCCTCGACAAACAAGCCGAGCGAGGGCTGGAAGCCGAGCACGAGCGCAAGCCCGGTGCTGCGAAGCGATTGATGCCATGAGGCTGTTCCCCGTTCGCGCGAAGAAGCAAGGCCGGCCGCGTATGCGCGCCAACGGCCACGCGGAGGCGCGGAGCAATGAGATGGCCTACGGCGGAGAGGGCTGGCTGACCGCCTACAACGTGCAGAAAAGCTATCGCAGCCGCATGGTGGTCAAGGGCGTGAGCCTGGCGACGGGACGCGGCGAGGCGGTCGGCCTGCTCGGCCCGAACGGCGCGGGCAAGACCACCGTGTTCTACATGATCACGGGCTTGGTGCCGGCGGACGCCGGCCGGATCACCCTCGATGGCCGCGACGTGACGCGCCTGCCGATGTACCGGCGCGCCCGCCTCGGCATCGGCTACTTGCCGCAGGAGGCCTCGATTTTCCGGGGGCTCACGGTCGAGCAGAACATCATGGCGGTGCTGGAGCTGGTCGAGCCCAACCGCAGACGGCGCAAGGAGCAGCTCGAGAGCCTGCTCGAGGAATTCAAGATCACGCGGCTGAGCAAAGTGGCCTCCATGACGCTCTCCGGCGGCGAGCGGCGGCGCTGCGAGATTGCCCGGGCGCTGGCCACCCGCCCCTCGTTCATGCTGCTGGACGAGCCCTTTGCCGGCATCGACCCCCTGGCCGTCGGCGACATTCAGGAGCTTGTGCGTCAACTTACCGCCCGTGGCATCGGCGTGCTCATCACCGACCACAATGTCAGGGAAACGCTGAGCCTCGTGGACCGGGCCTACATCATTCATGACGGCCAGGTGCTGACGCATGGTAACCCTCGGGAAATCATAGCTAACAAAGACGTACGCCGGGTATACCTGGGGGATATGTTCGATTAAGGGGGCGCGCTTATACCTTGACCCCGCGACACGTCCTGGCGACGATCGGGGCTACAATGGCGCTTGTGCCGAAATTGGAGTTGAGACAGGGCCAGCAGCTGGTCATGACCCCCCAGCTGCAGCAGGCGATTCGTCTGCTCCAGTTGTCCAACATGGATCTCAACTCGTTCATCGAGACGGAGCTGGAGCGCAACCCGCTGCTGGAGCGGGACGAGGTGGCACCCGAGCCGCCCGAGCGCGCCGAGCCGGCGCAGCGCGAGGAAGCCGATGAGCAGGAGGGCAGCGATTGGGCGGCCGGATCGCTGGAGCCTCCAGTCAACGGTGCCACCTATCGAGGCAACGAGGAGCCTCCCGGGCCCGTCGCCACTGGCGCAGACTATGATCAAGCCGGCTGGGCGTCGCTGCGGTCCCGCGCGAGCAGCGCCTTCAACGGCGAAGATACCAACCTCGAGGACTTCGTCGCCGCGGGGCACTCGCTTGCCGATCATCTGAGCGAGCAGCTGCACGTGGCGATCGCCGATCCGGCCGAGCGCCTGATCGGCGCCCACCTCATCCACATGGTCGACGAGGCGGGCTACCTGCGCGGCGATCTCGATGAGCTTCCCGACAGGCTCGGCGCCCCGCGCTCGCTCATCGACAAGGTGCTCGCCGCGTTGCAGGGCTTCGAGCCGTCGGGCGTGTTTGCGCGCAACCTGGGCGAATGCCTGACGCTGCAGCTCAAGGAGCAGAACCGCTATGACCCGCAGATCGCCAGGCTGCTCGACAATCTGCACTTGCTCGGCAGCCACAACCTGGTGGCTTTGAAGCGCGCGGTCGGCGTCGATGCCCAGGAGCTGGCCGAGATGATCGCCGAGATCAAGGGCCTCAATCCCAAGCCTGGCCTGAAGTTCGGATCGGTGCAGATCCAGCCGGTGCTGCCCGACGTCCTGGTGCGCCCCGCGCGCGACGGCAGCTGGGTGATCGAGCTCAACAACGACACGCTGCCGCGCGTGCTGGTCAATCGCAGCTACTATGCAACCGTTTCCAAGACTGCCCACTCCGACAAGGATCGCAGCTATCTGCTCGATTGCCTGCAGACGGCCAATTGGCTGGTCAAGAGCCTCGACCAGCGCGCCCGCACCATCCTGCGCGTGGCCGAGGAGATCGTGCGCCAGCAGGACGGCTTTCTCACCTACGGCATCGAGCACCTGAAGCCGCTGAACCTCAAGGCGGTGGCGGACGCCATCAAGATGCACGAGTCGACGGTGAGCCGCGTCACCTCCAACAAGTACATGTCCACGCCGCGCGGCGTGTTCGAGCTGAAATACTTTTTCACCTCGGCCATCGCTTCCGCGGACGGCGAGGAGGCGCACTCCTCCGAAGCCGTGCGCCACCGCATCCGCCAGCTGATCGACGAGGAGAGGGCGCAGGCCGTGCTATCGGACGACAAGATCGTCGAGCAGCTCAAGCGCGACGGCATCGATATCGCCCGCCGCACCGTGGCCAAGTACCGCGAGGCGCTGCGCATTCCCTCCTCCGTGCAACGCCGGCGCGAAAAGCAGATGGCGGCCAGGCTCGGGGCGGGCGCCTGATCCCTGGGGAAGTAGCAAAGATTTCCACGAGTGGCGTCAGGCGTCGGCACCTAGGGCGCGGCCGTAGTCGCGACTTATATTTATCCCCGCCTATTCCGCGGTGTGGCATTGTTCGCCTTGCCTCGGGTCACGGGGCGGTGCCTCCGCGGGGTGCCGTCTCAGCCTGCGAACCGGGGGTCGCAGTCCGATCAGCCTGGCTTGGTTGGCCGCTAGACCGGCGGAGCGCCACAGTTGGGTCCGGATCGCGGCGAGTTGGGCGTCTGGAGCCCATTCTCATACCGGAGGTCAGCGGGCACTGGACGCCCCTCTCCTCTTCTTTCCCAAACCCTCGAGCGGAAACGTCGCTGCGAGGCCGAAAGCGTTGGTTGTCATCTCCCCGGGACCCGAGAGGCGTGGTATAGGCAAGCCTTCACAGCGATGCTTGGGCGCGAGCGGCTCGCTGCCTGCGGGCGCCGAGCGCAACCACAGTGACGAGACGGTCGCAAGCCATGGCAAAGAGCAGAATCGACGTGCGCCCCATCGCCGGCGCGATCGGGGCGGAGATTTCCGGCGTCGATCTCGGCAAGGAGCTGGATGAGGACACCGTCGCCGCCATCCGCCGCGCCTGGCTCGACCATTGCGTCATCTTCTTCCGCGACCAGGACCTGCCGCCCGCGCGCTTCCTCACATTTGCCAGGCGGTTCGGCAAGGTCATCGAGTATCCCTTCATCAAGGGCCTCGAGGAGTTCCCCGAGATCATCCCGGTCATCAAGCTCGAGCACGAGAAGACCAACTTCGGCGGCATCTGGCACTCCGACACCTCCTACCTCGAGGAGCCGCCGATGGGCACCATGCTGATCGCGCGCGAGGTGCCGCCCGCCGGCGGCGACACCATGTTCGCCAACACCTATCTCGCCTACGAGGCGCTCTCCGATGGCATGAAGCGCATGCTCGACGGGCTCGTCGCCATCAACACCTCGGCCAAGGCCGACGCCAGCCGGACGCGCGAGGACCGCGTCAAGCAGAGCGTCCGCGACGACGCCAAGAAGGAGTACGTGGGCGAGCATCCGGTGGTGCGCACGCACCCCGAGACTGGGCGCAAGGCGCTCTACATCAATGTCGGCCACACCCTGCGTTTCAAGGACTGGACGGTGGAGGAGAGCACGCCGATCTTGAACTACTTGTTCCAGCACCAGACCCGGCCCGAGTTCACCTGCCGCTTCACCTGGAAGGTCGGCTCGCTGGCGTTCTGGGACAACCGCTGCGCGCTGCACAACCCGGTCAACGACTACCATGGCTATCGCCGGGTGATGCACCGCATCACGCTGGCGGGCGACAAGCCGCGGTGAGGCCTCAGGCGAGCGCGTCCGCCGGATCGCCGAACCGCCTGCGCACAAAGCGCCGCACCAGCCGCGCCAGCGAGCGCACGACGAACGCGGACAGAAGCCCGATCAGCAGCAGCAGGATCGATTTCGGCCCCAGCTCGCCGACGAGCGTCGCGTAGACCACGTTGGAGGATTTCGGCAGCCAATAGTCGAGCTGCCCGGCGAGCACGTCGAGCACGGAGCGGGCGAGGCGCACCAGATAGCCGAAGGTCGCCAGGTGGTAGAGGTTGAGATAGGTGTAGACGAGCATGGCGGTGATCAGCTCCACCAGCAGGAGCACCGCGAGGGAGACGACGGCCAACACGCTATGCAGCAAGGTCGTCAGCAGGACACGGAACATGCGGAAGCGCCCTTCGATGAGAGTAGCGTCGGACCTTAGCGCCTGAGGCCGGCGCCACCAATGTCGATCGACATCGTGCCCATCGGCGAAGAGCACATCGAGGGCTTTCATGCCGCGCTCGACGTGGTCGCCCGCGAGCGCGCCTATCTCGCCTTCCTGGAGGCGCCGCCGATCGAGAAAACGCGCGAGTTCGTGAGCCGCAACATCGCCAAGGGCTATCCGCAGGTGGTGGCGCTGGATGGGGATCGCGTCGTTGGCTGGTGCGATGTGCTGCCCATGGATCGGCCGGTGTGGCGGCATTGCGGGGTTCTGGGTGTCGGCCTGCTGCCGGAATACCGCGGCCGCGGCGTTGGCCGGCGGCTGATGCAATCCGGGCTGCAGGCCGCCCGCGATTTTGGCCTGTCGCGGGTCGAGCTGTCGGTGCGGGCCGACAATGCGCGGGCAATTGCGCTCTATGCCAGGCTCGGGTTCGTGGCGGAGGGTCGCAGACGCCGCGCGGTCCTGGTCGATGGCGCCTACTATGATGTCCTCACAATGGCGCTGCTGTTTGACGCGGAGCCTTAGGTGTCAGACCCTGCGGGTCTGACACCATCGCGAATCGATCCTCGATGCCTTCGAACCCGGCACCCGCGAAAGTCCGAGACGGTGTCAGACCCGCAGGGTCTGACACCTCCCTGCGCGTGGTCGCCACCGCCGGCTTCCCCGGCTACGCGTTGCTCGACAGCGGCGACGGGCGCAAGCTCGAGCGCTTCGGCTCCGTCGTCGTCGACCGCCCCGAGCCGCAAGCCTTGTGGCGCCCGCTGCTCGAGCCCGGGACGTGGCTCAGGGCCGATGCCTCCTTCAAGAGCAGCGGCGAGGAGGAGGACGGCGAGGGCGGGCGCTGGCGCAGGAACAAGCCGGTGCCTGAGAGCTGGGCCGTCGAGGTGCTGGGCGTCACCGTGCTCTGCCGGCTGACGAGCTTCCGCCACTTGGGGCTGTTTCCCGAGCAGCTGCCGCATTGGCAATGGATGCTCGACTGGCTGCGCGAGGGCCGCCGCCCCGCGCGCGTGCTCAACCTCTTCGCCTACACTGGCGCGGCTTCCCTCATAGCCGCCAAGGCCGGCGCCGAGGTGACGCACGTCGATGCCTCCAAGAAGGCGCTCGCCTGGGCCAGGCAGAACCGTACCGCCTCCAAGCTCGACGAGGCGGCCGTGCGCTGGATCCTGGAGGATGCGAGGAAGTTCGTGGCGCGCGAGCTGCGGCGCGGCAAGAGCTATCACCTGATCCTGGTGGACCCGCCGAAGTTCGGGCGCGGGCCGGAAGGCGAGGTGTGGGACGTGTTCCAGCACCTGCCCGCCCTGCTGCGCGATTGCGCCTCCCTGCTCGAGCCCGGCCGCGCGGCGCTGATGCTCACCACCTATGCCATCCGCGCCTCCGCCTTGGCCATGGACGGCCTCGTGCGCGAGTGCCTGGCCGAGCGCGGCGGTGTGGTCGAGAGCGGGGAGCTGGCGGTGGTCGAGGCCTCAGGTGGGCGGCTGCTGCCGACCTCGCTCTACACCCGCTGGACGAGCGATGAGCCCGCGCCCTGATTCCCCGCGCGGGGGAACGCGCACCATCACCAGCCTGCAGAACGAGCGGGTGAAGCTGATCCGCTCGCTGGACATGCGCAAAGTGAGGCGCGAGACGGGGCTGTTCGTCGCCGAAGGCACTAGCGTGCTGATGACCGCGCGCGACGCCGGCTGGGTGCCGAAGATGCTGGCCTTCCTGGCCGGCAGCGCCGCATCCGGGATCGGCAGCGGGCTCGTGCAGTGGGCGCAAGCCGCGGGGGCCGAGTGCCTGGAGGTGTCGGAGGCCGTGCTCGGCAAGCTGGCCGCCAAGGACAACCCGCAAACCATGCTGGGCGTGTTCCAGCAGCGCTGGACACCCGAGCCCGCGCCGGAGGGTGTGGCCAACGATGCCGTGTGGGTGGCGCTGGAGGGCGTGCGAGATCCGGGCAACCTCGGCACCATCATCCGCACCGCCGATGGCGTGGGCGCCGGCGGGGTCATGCTGATCGGCACCTGCTGCGATCCCTACTCGCACGAGGCGGTGCGCGCCAGCATGGGCTCGATCTTCGACGTGCCGCTCGTCCGCGTCAGCCCGGAGCGCTTCCCGGCTTGGGCTGCAACCTGGCGCGGCGATCGTGTCGGCACGCACCTCGACGCGCGCGAGGACTTCCGCTCCGTGCGCTACCGCCTGCCGGCCCTGTTGGTGATGGGCAGCGAGGGGCCGGGACTCTCCCCCGCCATCGCCCAGGCCTGCTCGCGCCTGGTCAAGATACCCATGGCCGGCCGGCTCGACAGCCTCAACCTGGCCGTCGCCACGGCCCTGATGCTTTACGAGATGCGGCGGGAGAGCTTGGCGCTGTGAGCCGAACCGCGCTAGTTGGAAGGCAGCGGGATGCCGTTGGTTGCGCGCAGCTGCACCGACGTCGGGTCGTCGGACCGGCGCGACTTGCCCTCGAAGAAGGCGCCCTGCTCGATCGCCAGGGACCTGTGGAACACGTCGCCCTCGATGCGGCTCGCGGCCTGGAAGGTCACGCTGTTGCCGCGGATCGACCCCTGCACGGCGCCGCGCACGACCACCTCGTCGGCCACCAGGGCGCCGGTGATGCGCGCGTGCTCGCCGATGATGATGCGCGCGGCATGGATATCGCCTTGCACCTCGCCCTCGACCTGGATCTCGCCCTTGGATTCGAGATTGCCCGTGATCGAAAGGTCCGCCCCGATGGTCGAGGCCGTGCCGCTCGCACGCTGCGCTGTTGCACCCCTCGAGCTTGGCACCTGCGGCGGTCCGATCGGCCTATTTGGAGCCATGCCTTGCCTGTTGATTTCCATGGCAGAGCCTTCCTTCTCCGGCTTCTTAGTGAACATGAAAACGCTCCAAACACCTGCTTTGCCGTCTACGGGACCGTCATACCACGGAACCCACCAATGGTCATCGGCAAGGTTAAGTAGCGGAGGTTAATGATCGGCTGCCACGAGACGAGCACGCGCAAAAAACGGCTGCGTGTGTCCGCCGTGCCAAACTTGGTGCAATCCGGCACGCGGTGTTAGTGTGCACACAACAATTGCAGGACTAAGGCGCAAAAAAACGCATTGGGGGAGAAGAGATGAGGGGTCATTCCGCTGCCGCGATCATTGCCGCTCTGCTGCTGGCGGGGACGGCTGCGGCAGCTTACGCACAGCTCGCCGTTTCGGCCAACGATGCCAAGGTCAAGCTGGTCGATGGCAAGGCCGAGGTTCAAAAGGGCGGGCAGGCGGATACGGTGGCCATCATCGACATGCGGCCCTCGCAGCCCAAGCTGCTGGCGGAGATCGAGGTCCCCAACAGCGTCGTCGGGCCGCCGCTCAACGTGGCCGTTTCGCCGAAAGAGGAATTCGCGCTGGTCACGTCCAATCAGCGCATCGATCCCGCCGATCCGAGCAAGACGGTTCCTGACGACAAGCTCACCGTGATCGACCTGTCGCCGCTGAAGGCGAGCCTGCTCAGCCGCATCAAGTCGGCCGTCGGCGTCGGCACGAAGGGCACGGCCGCGCCCAAGGTGCTCGCCACCCTGCAGGCCGGCCAGGGTGCGGCCGGCGTATCGATCAACAAGGCCGGCACGCTGGCGCTGGTTGCCAACCGCAACGAGGGCACCGTCTCGGTCTTCACCATCAGCGGCTCGACGCTGACCACGGCCGGCAAGGTCCAGGTCGGCGGCGAGAATTCCGGCCCCAGCTCCGCCATTTTCGCGCCTGACGGCAAGAGCGCGCTTGTCACCCGCGACAACGATCATCGTATCGCCGTGCTCGCCATCGACGGCAACAACGTCACCGCCACCAAGCGTGAAATCGCGGCCGGCCTGCGGCCCTACGGCCTCGACATCGGCGCCAAAGGCGAGGTCGCCGTGGTCGCCAACGTCGGCGTGGGCATGGGGGACGCCGACACCATCAGTGTCATCGACCTCAAGCTCGACCCGCCACGCGTGGTGAGCACCTACACGGTCGGCCAGACGCCCGAGGGCATCAAGATATCGCCCGACGGCAAGTTCGTCGCCGTCACCGTCATGAACGGCTCGAGCCTGCCGCGAAGCTCGCCCTTCTACAACGACAACGGCCTGCTGCAGGTGTGGGCCCGCAACGGCACGCAGCTCACCAAGACCGCCGAGCTGCCGATCGGCCACTGGTGTCAGGGCGTCGTCTGGTCGTCGAACAGCAAGACCCTGCTCGTGCAGTGCATGGTGGAGGAGGAGATCAGCGTCATCCGCTTCTCCGGCCTCTCCGGCCGGTCGCTGCAAAAGGTGGGGTCGATCAAGACCAAGGGTGGGCCCGCCGGCATCCGCACCGCCGAGCCGTGATCGGGCGAAGGCTCCCTCTCCCCGCTGCCCGCCATGCGCTGGCGTGGCGACGCAAACCTGCTTAGAAGGGTCGTGTGACGGCAAGGCTCTACATTCGCCCCCTCGCACGCATCGCACCACCCGCTCGCGATCGATCTCCTCGGCTGCTGCCAGCGCTGGCGGTGGCCGGGCGCGGCGATCTGCTGTTTGCTGCCGCCGAGCTGATCGAGCGCGAAGGCGGGCGAGTTGTTCGCCGGTCCTACATGGCGGCTGATATCCTAGCTGGCGGCCCCTCCGAGGCTGCCGGGTTGCCAAGTCTGCTGGACAACCTGCGCCGGCCCCGCGCGCCGATCGCCGGGCTCGCGCTCGACCGCCCGCGCACCATGGGCATCGTCAACGTCACGCCCGACAGCTTCGCGGACGGCGGCCGGTACCACGCGCGCGACGCGGCCATCGCGCATGCCCTGCAGCTCGAGGCGGAGGGCGCCGACATCCTGGACATCGGCGGGGAATCGACGCGGCCCGGCGCCGACCCGGTCGATGCGGAGGAGGAATGGCGCCGCGTCGGCCCTGTCATCGAGGCGCTGGCGCCCCGCACGCGCGCCCGGCTTTCCATCGACACGCGCAAGGCCGAGGTGATGCGCCGCGCGGCTCAGGCCGGCGTGCACCTCATCAACGACGTCTCGGCCCTGCGCCATGATCCCGCGAGCCTCGAGACCGCGGCG
>DATEVP010000487.1:0-30414 GCA_035258465.1 Hyphomicrobiaceae bacterium | reverse complement strand
TGCCAACACCAAGCTCCTCATCGGCCTTCTCCTCTACCGTCACACCAGCGTGCTCAAGCGTGACAAACTGGCGGCGGCAAGATGAATGCTACATGAAAATGGTTATGCTCAGGCAGCCGATAAGTGCTTGTATGGGCGGCGTTTTTGGCTCAGACGCGGCTTTGCACAATATGACGTTCACTGACCCCACTTTTTGTGCAGGCGGGATTTCTGCACAAAAAGCTGCCCGCGCGACCCCCTCCCTATGCATACGCAGGGGACTCGGGGCAGATTCAACTGGATGCCTCCTATCCTGCAGAGGGTCTTGGATTGGGTGCGCACCCACCCAAAGGTGGTCGGCGGTGGCGTGCTTTGGGCTCTCTTCTCGTGGCTCAGCGCCGAACTCTCAAAGACGATATTTTTCGATTGGCTCAAGAGCCTGCTTTTCGATTTCTTTGGGCGATGGCTGGGCATCATAGACGTGACCTGGCTTACCTATCTAATCGTCCATTTTGTGCTTCCGGGCGCATTTGCGATCATGGTTGTGCGTTGGATGGCACGCCGCATGTCCAGTCCCATAACTGTGCCAAATGCACTCGATGCGTCGCGCCCGATACCGGCGCCATCTGTAAGCGCAGAGCAAAGGCAGCAAAACCTCAACGAAATTGCCCAGCTGCGCGAGCAACTCTCTGAGTTAAGAATTGCGATGGAGAGACCGGACGCCGTAAACACCCCGCGCGAAAAATGGGAGGACAACTATCTCGGCCTTCAGCACGAGATCGCAAAGCGAATCGCGGCTGTCGCGGGCACCGCTGAAGCGACTGTGTATGTGACCCACGGCAACGTAGAGCTGCGGCAGGGCGGGCCTCCACATCAGATCTACATCGACATGTGTGTCCGCGATCTCGACTACTTACTCAAATTCATTCACGACTACTCACGGAGAGAGCAGCGGCGCAACGGCACCCACGAGGCGTCGTTGCCGCTATCGATTACAAAAATCGACGCCCCGTCATACAGCAAGTATTCGGGCTTGCCGACGAAAGTGCGTTTCACAAATCAGGCGGGGGAAAGCAAGGAGGCCGAGGTCGATCCGCCTAACCTCGGTATCAGGGAAGTGTTCATTAGCAATACCTCTCTGACGCGCTCCGTTACGCTAAAAATATCGCTCGTGATCCTCGACAAGGATGGCAGATCGCACAAGCTGACCGGGGAGGGGAGAAATTCCTGGGGGATGGTCCTCGGCCATAACGACCGCGCAACCAGAACGTTTCAAAAGCTCGGCGCTCCGCCCCCAAGCTATATTGTGTCTCCCGTGACCATCGCTCCACAGCAGACCGTGCGGGGCGCGCTAACATTCATCATCAACATGTTCTCTGGAGACGGGGGAGCAGACGATGAGCAAGTCATATCGTATTACGCGAAGGGGTCTAGTTCCACGAAGAAGGAACAATTGTTCCGCTACACCTTGGAGATCGAAGACGTAGTATCTGGGGTCACCATCGCCATCCCGCTTCCAAGCGATGGCTACAAGGGACACGGTTGAGAATGAATCTCAAAGACGCCCTCACGCGCGGCAAGCTCTACTTGTTCTGAAACTCCACGTTGATGCCAAGCTCGTGTGACTCTTGAATGAGCACGCAGATATTGTGGCAGATGATCTTGCACAGCGTCTCAGGCGCGGCGCGCGTGGCGACAGCGCCCGGACGAATTGGCGCTGAGGCGGCGTGGTGGGGTCAATCATCGGCGCCGATGCATCACATTGCCGCTAGGGACGCCTCTAGGCGCGCCTACTTTTCGACCGAGACGGCGTGACGATTTTCGTAGGCGATGCACCTTTGGCGATCCGGCCCCTTCTCTGCGGAGCGGAGGCCGTCTTAAGGGTCATTGCAAGTGACCCTTGGATGCGATCAGCGACAAAACCAGCAAAGGGTCGGATATCTCCACCAACACTGGCTTCTTCGAGGGCTTCCATGTACGCGGGACGGTCTTCGATGCGAATGACACTCCATGGATACCCACCCGATGCCAGCATGGCATTCATGATGAACCTTGCCATGCGGCCATTGCCGTCAAAAAACGGGTGAATGTATCCCACGAGCCAATGTCCCAATACCGCCCTCACAAAGGGATCAGGTTCACGTTCCATTAGATCGAACAGGGCATCCATGGCATCCGGCACGCTCTCCCAGCGCGGCGGCACGTGCCGAGAACCTCTAATATAGATGGGGTGGTTCCTATAGCCAGCCAGTGCTGACGGCGCCAAATGGCCAACCTGCACGGCTGGTCTGAAAAGCGCCCTAAACCAGCTTCGGTAAGCATCTCTTACTAGCTGTCCGGCCGGAGCACCTCCTAACAGCTGAGCAACTGACCCCCTAACAACCCGAAATGCCTCCCAGTAGCCGCGCGCCGCCAACGCGTTTAGGCTTTCTCGATCAGCCTTGTTGGTCTGAGGATCCCAATTGCCGGTGCGGACGCGCTCTATTAGCTCAGGAGAGACGGTGTACCCCTCAATGGAAAGTGAATGGTAGGCATCGCTGGTATAGATTTCATCGACAAATTTTAGGTAGCCAACTCTGTCTGTCGGTAAGCCCGGCGTGGCTGGAGCTCGTGAAATCGCACGTTCACGGGCGGAATTCCAGAGCGCCTGAATTCGCCCTACGACCGGAGCAATTCCCGGCTTGAGGGTTGCGAGCGGCTGTTTCGGAGAGAATGGATCCGTTTCGCGGATGTCGTATCCCGCGGCTTTCATAGTGCTCACTATGTCGTCCGCTAGAGCAGGCCTTTCAATACGGCGAAACGCTCCTGCGAGCCGCGCAGCAATCGCAGAATGGCCGCCATCAAGTAAGCGCGCGAGCAACTCCGATGCATCTCTAATGGTCGTAAGCGCGATTTGTGCTTCAGTTGGGCAGCGCACGAAAAAGGCCTCGGGAACCCTCATCAGCGCCGCCGCTGGTGAAAAGAGGCGAAGCCCGTCCTTGATGGTAATGTCAGATGGCGAGGGACCCTCTTTTTTGCGCTCTTTCAGATCATATATGGAAGTTCCAAAAAGCAAGGGCCGAGTGTTGTTAGTCCCCCTTGGCGAATAGACGATCACCTGAGTTGGTATGATGTTGTTCTCGCCATGAAGCAACAGCGATTGCTCTGGAGATAGATGCCAATTCTCGCCAAAGCGGCGTTCGCAGTAACGTGCGCAAAATTCCCAGAAAGATGCATACCAAGGCGTCGTGTCTCCAGTTTTTACGTCGGGCCCTTTTGTGATGAGCCAGCCTTGGATCACTTGCTGAAGAAAACCGCTTCGGAGTAGTCGCTCTCTATGTACCCGGCTAATGTCCTTGGACTCAAAAACTCGTCGGCCGCCCTGTTGAAGCGTCCTCAATTGTGTCAGGGAATTGGCCAGCTTCTCATTGGGCGTGACCATTGGGCTCCTCTTCGTGGAGATGCAAGTCTATGATGCCGCGACGTTGCAAGTCTATCATGCCGAGACGCTGCAAGTCTATGATGCTGTGAAGACGCAAGTCCATGATGCTGTGATATTACAAGTCTATGTTGTAGGACGCAAGACTTTCATCCCAAAAAAACCATGCAAAAACAATATCTTGAGTCTGTCAATGATTCACCGCCTCTTTTCAAATTCGATAGTGATGCCAAGCTCGTGCATTTCTTGAACCAGAACGCAGATGTTGTGGCAGCTGATCTTGCAGAGCACTTCGTTAACCATCGCCACCGGGGTCTCGGCGCGGATCGCAGAACTTGGCTTTGGTCGTGCTGACGGTGCTCCCGGTGCTTAAGTGCGTGTGAGAGCCCAGAGAATTGCAAATGCCCCGCCCGCTCACGGGGCCTTGAATGCCGCGGATGGGCTCCCAAATATGGCTCAGCGCATGCCGATGACCGGGTGCGCGCAAGAGCGCTGCCTGGCCCCTTGGGGCAGGTGAGTTCCTGGCCTTCGGTCAGGCAGTCGGCACACGTCGCTTCTCAAGGAGGACCTGTCATGCGACACATCGATTTTGCTCCCTTCTATCGCTCCACCGTGGGCTTCGACCGTCTGTTCGACCTGCTGGATTCGGCGTCCGGCTTCGACGCGGGCGTGCCCGCCTATCCGCCCTACAACATCGAGCGGCTCTCCGAGAACGAGTACCGGATCACCATGGCGGTGGCCGGCTTTGCCGAGGACGAGCTGAAGATCGACGTCAAGGAGCAGACGCTCAACGTCAAGGGCGAGAAGAAGGCCGAGGACAAGGAGCGCTCATTCCTGCACCGCGGCATCGCCACGCGCGCGTTCGACCGCCGCTTCCAGCTCGCCGATCATGTCGAGGTCAAGGGCGCCGAGATCAAGGACGGGCTGCTCCACATCGACCTCGTGCGCAACGTGCCCGAGCGGCTGAAGCCCCGCAGCATTGCGATTGGCAACGGCAAGGCGGCGCAGCTCGAGGCGAGCGTCTAAGCAACAGCAGGGAGCACCGATCGCTTTAGGTCGGCGACAGGCGGGCGTCGCGTCCTGCGCGGCGCCCGTCCCGTTATTTGGTGCACAATGTTGCACAATGTTGTGAGCGATGTGGAGCGTTGTTGGCGACGTGTTGGCGACGTGTTGGCGGCGTGTTGGCGGCGTGTTGGCGGTATGTTTGGGCTTGTATTTTCGTGGTTGATGGCGCCGTTTGCGGTCGTGTCGTTGGCTGCGGCGCGCTTGGAAATCCGGGCGCACGCTCATGCTCGCGTGGCGCGTTGGAGAAATTAACCAAGACACTGATGTTTCACGTGAAACATTGGGTCTGGATACGCCGATTTTCCGTAGGTTGGGTCAAGCGTTGACGAGCTTCAGCCAGTCCTCCTCGGTCAGCACCTTGACGCCGAGCTCGCGCGCTTTCTTGAGCTTCGAGCCCGCGTCGGCGCCGGCGACGACGTAGTCGGTCTTGGCTGAGACCGAGCCCGTCACCTTGGCGCCGAGCCGCTCGGCCAGCGCCTTGGCCTCGTTGCGCGTCATCTTCTCGAGCGTGCCGGTGAACACCACGACCTTGTCGCTCACGGGTGAAGCGCGCGCCGCAGCCCGCACGAACGGCTGCACGTCGACCTGCGCCTCTAGATCCCGCAGCGCCTCGAGGTTGTGCGGCTCCGAGAAGAAGTCCACCAGCGCGTCGACCACGGTCTCGCCGATGCCCTCGATGTTGTCGAGCTCCGCGTAGGCCTCGCTGCCCTTGCCGCCCTTGGCGGCGGCCAGCGCGGCGGCGCGGAACGCGTCGATGGTGCCGAGCGCCCTGGCGAGGTCGCGTGCGGTTGTCTCGCCGATATGCCGGATGCCGAGCGCGTAAATAAAGCGGTCGAGGCCGATCCTGCGCCGCGCCTCTATTGCCGCGAACAGCTTCCTGACCGATGTCCCGCCGAAGCCCTTCTTCTCGGCCAGGCGCTCGTCTTCGGCTAGGCGCGCATCGCGCTCGGCCAGCGTGAAGATGTCGGCCGGCTTCACGATGCGGCCCTCGTCGTAGAAGAGCTCGATCTGCTTCTCGCCCAGGCCCTCGATGTCGAACGCGTTGCGCGAGACGAAATGTTTGAGCCGCTCCTTGGCCTGGGCGGGACAGATGAGGCCGCCGGTGCAGCGGCGCACGACGTCGATGCGACCGGTCTCCTCGTTCGTTTCGCGTACCGCCAGGCTGCCGCAGGCGGGGCAGACCTCGGGGAACTTGTAGGGCTTGGCGCCTTTGGGGCGCTTCTCCAACACCACGCCGACGACCTGCGGGATCACGTCGCCGGCACGCCGCACGATCACCGTGTCGCCTATCCTAATGTCCTTGCGCGCGATCTCGTCCTCGTTGTGCAGCGTGGCGTTCGATACCACCACGCCGCCCACTGTCACCGGCTCGAGCTTGGCGGCGGGGGTGAGCGCGCCGGTGCGGCCGACCTGGATCTCTATGTCCTTGAGGCGCGTCATCGCCTCCTGCGGCGGGAACTTGTGCGCGACGGCCCAGCGCGGCGCGCGCGAGACGAAGCCCAGCCGCTGCTGCAGGTCCAGCCGGTCGATCTTGTAGACGACGCCGTCGATGTCGTAGCCGAGGGAGCCGCGGCTCTCCGCCATCTCGCGATAGAAGCTCAGGATCTCATCCAGGCCTTTGCAGACCCGGAGCAGCGGGTTCAGCGGCAGCCCCCATCGCGCGAACGCCGCGTAGACGCCCGACTGCGTCTTGCCCGGCACCTTGTCGGTCGCGCCCCAACCGTGCGCGAAGAAGCGCAGCGGGCGGCGGGCCGTGATCGACGAGTCGAGCTGGCGCAGCGAGCCTGCCGCCGCATTCCTCGGGTTGGCGAAGATCTTGGCCCCGCTGGCGGCCTGCTCGGCATTGAGCTTCTCGAAGTCGGCATGGCCTAAGTAGATCTCGCCGCGCACCTCGATCCGCTCGGGCACATCCTTGCCTGCGAGCCGGTGCGGGATCTGCTTGATCGTCTTGACGTTGCTGGTGACGTTCTCGCCCTCGATGCCGTCGCCGCGCGTCGCCGCCTGCACCAGCCTGGCGCGATCGTAGGTGAGCGAGATGGAGAGCCCGTCGATCTTGGGCTCCGCCGTCACCTGGATTTCCGCGTCCGGGCCGAGGCCCAGGAAGCGGCGCACGCGGGCGATGAAATCGGCGACGTCCTCGTCCGTGAAGGCGTTGCCGAGCGAGAGCATCGGCACGGCGTGGCGCACCTTGCCGAAGGCCTCGACCGGCGCAGCGCCGATCCGCTTGGAGGGGCTGTCGGGCCGCACGAGGGCCGGAAAGCGCGCCTCTATGCCCGCGTTGCGCTCGCGCAGCGCGTCGTAGTCGGCGTCGGAGATTTCGGGATCGTCCTTGCGGTAGTAGAGCTCGTCGTGATGCGCGATCTCGCGAGCAAGGCATTCCAGCTCCGCCTTTGCCTGCGTCTCGGTCAGCTTCCCGACGGGCTTCTTGGACGCAATCGTGGCCTTCATGGGCCCGAGACTGCCTCTGCGGCCAGGCAAAATCCAGACCCTATCGGCTCACGTCTGTCTGCCACCCGTTGCTCTGGGCGAAGCCCATGGGCGGCCGGCCCGTCGGCGTTGCCGCCGTCGGCACGTCGCTCGGCACGCGCGGCGCCGGCATGTCGTCGGGGTTGGGGAGCCCGGGCGATGGCTGGGCCGGGGCCGGCGCGGCCGGCTGCGGCTTTTGCTGCTGCCCGCCCGGCATCAGCGCCTTCAGCGTCTTGCTGATCCAGGTGCCCTGGTTCACCTGCGGACTTAAACCACCCGACTTCAGCAGCGCGTGGGCGTGCTTGTACCACTGCGAATTTGGGTAGTTGTGCCCGAGCACGGCGGCGGCCGACTGGGCGTCGGGGGCCATGCCGAGCACCATGTTGGTCTCGACGAGACGATAGAGCGCCTCCTCGACCTGCGCCGTGGTCTGGTACTCGCTCACCACCACCTTGTAGCGGTTGATGGCCGCCACCAGGTTGTTCTTGTTCTGATAGTAGCGCCCGACGCTCATTTCGGATGCCGCCAGCAAATCCTCGGCGATGCGGATGCGGTTCTCCGCCTGCTTGGTATAGGGACTGTCGGGATAGCGCTGGCGCAGGGTCTTCAGCTCGGCCAGCGCCTTGCGGGTAGCCGTCTGATCGCGCCCGGGGTCACGGATCTCGTCGAAATTGGCCGACGCGATGATGTGGTGCGCGAGCGCTGCGTCCTTGGTGCCGGGATGCAGGGTCGTGTATCGTTGTGCGGCCGCGACCGATTCGGGATACTTGCCGGCCTTGTAGTAGGCATAGGCCGCCATGACGATGGCGCGCCGCGCCTCCGGCGCGTAGGGATGATCGCGGTCCACGTCCTCGAATTTCTTGGCAGCGTCCGTGAAGGAGCCGCTATTGAGCAACCGGTCCGCCTCGGCATACATCTTGCCCGGCGGGTCGGGATTGAGCGCCTTGGCCGCATCGTTGGTGCTGGCACAGCCGCCGAGCAGACCGGCAGCGAGCAGACCGGCGAGGACGACATACGGCCCTGAGCGTAGCCGCGCTGTGCGCCTCTTAGCCCGGGATGCCATACGCCTCAGTCCCCGTTCGGGCACCGGTCTCGCGCCGGTTTGATCCCTGCTCAGTTGCAGGTAGAGCAATTAGCCCTACCATATGAATCGGCCCCCACCAACAGCGGGCCGCGGGCGAACATTCCTCCGCCTTTGGCGCGAAATTATGGAGCCTCGGGCGCCAAAAAGCCCGATCAGCGCTTCCGGGCCACATCGGCAATACGGTGGAAAACAGCCGGGCTTGCGGCTCTCACGTGCGCTCGGCGGCGTAGTTGACCGCAGGCATGCCCATCGAGACATCGACCGGCACGGTCTCGCGCACCCAAGGCGCACGCACCATGGTCCAGGCCTCCTTGTCGGCCAGCAAGGCCTGCAAGACATGAGCATTCAGCCGATGGCCGCCGCGAACGGAGCGGTAGGTGCCGAGCATCGGGGCGCCGGCGAGCGCCAGATCGCCGATGGCATCGAGCAGCTTGTGCCGCACGAACTCCTGCGGATAGCGCAGGCCTTCGGCATTCATGATCCGGTCGTCGGCCAGCGCAATGGTGTTGTTCAGCGACGCGCCGAGCGCCAAACCGGCCTTCCACAGGTTTTCCACGTCGCGCATGAAGCCGAACGTGCGGGCCCGCGCGATCTCGTTGCGGAAGGCACCGGAGCTCAGCTCCAGCGCCATGCGCTGGCGGCCGATCAGCGGCGTCGGGAAGTCGATCTCCACGTCCAAATGGAAGCTCGAGTGGGGCGAGAGCTCGCCCCAGCAATCGCCTTCCTGAACGCGGATCGGCTTCAGAACCTTGATGTACTTGCGCGGCTGGGAGAGCTCGTGGATGCCGACCTCGTCGATCGCCTCGACGAAGGCGCCGGCGCTGCCGTCCATGATGGGGACTTCGCGCGCATCGATCTCGACGTAGCAGTTGTCGACGCTCAGGCCGCGCAGCGCGGCCAGCAGATGCTCCACCGTGCTGATGGTGGTGCCCGATTCGTCGCCGAGAACGGTGCACAGCGTCAGATTCTTGACGTAGCGAACATCGGCGGGAATTTCAGCGATGATGCGGCCGCGCTTGCTGACCAGGAAGCGGTAGCCCGTATCCGCTTCCGCCGGGTGCAGCAGCATCGACACTGGTGCACCGCTGTGAACCCCCGTCCCGGAAAGCTCGATTTCGCGGCCGATCGTAGTCTGTCGCGACCCGATAAATCGCTTGGACATTTGCGACGTCCCTCAGTCCCCTCATCGGCCCAGGCGATCCGCTTGTGGATAACCCGTGCCCCCCTTAACCCTTCGCGTCCATTTCGTTAACGTCTGTAGGACTCTAGCCTTCGACGTGGTTCCGCGTGGGTTGTCGTGAATCAAACGATACCTTGCTGTGTTGAATGGGGACAAATCACGGTTTCTTACACTGTGTTACCGCCGGGCCGCACACGACAACCGCTGCACGATCACGCGCCTAACGCTTGGCGCGTCCCAAAAATCCCGGCAGCTCAACCTGTTCGCTACCGTGCGTGCGACCGCTTCCGTTGCCGCCGTGCTTAGGCAACCGATCGCCGGTCCTCCCGCCCTTGCCGCGCGCGGCCTCTGCAATCCGTCGCAACAGACTCGTCTTCGGCGCCGGCGATTCGTGTTGCCTGTGAGAGAATGGCAACGCAGGCGGCTCTCGACTGGACTGTGGAAAACGCTCCGTCGGAGGAAAGTGCCAATCACGTTGCGCCGTATCGGCAACTGAATCCGGCCCGTTCATAGCGTGATTCGCAGTTCGATTCGACAGGGTCGGCGGCCCTTCGGTGATGTACACATCCCCGGGCTCCTGCCGCGCATGATCTCGAGCTGCGCTGGAGCTGGCCGCCGGTCCGGCGCCACCTGGCTCCCGGATGGCCGCGCCCAGGCGTTCGCGATAATCCTGAGGGCCGCCCGCGCGAGAGGCCGAGCGCTGCGCACGCGACGACCAGATCTCGGGATTGGTTGCGTGTGCCGCGCGGCCCATGCCCGAGGCTACGATCGAAACGCGCACCTTGTCGCCCAGCGCCTCGTCGATGGTGGCGCCGACGATGATATTGGCGTCCGGGTCGACTTCCGCGCGCACCGTGTTGGCGACCTGCTCGACCTCCAACAGGGTGAGGTCGCGCCCGCCGGTGATGGACAGCAGCAGGCTGCGAGCGCCTTTGAGCGTGACGTCGTCGAGCAGCGGATTGACGATGGCCTCCTCGGCCGCGACGATGGCGCGTTGCTCGCCGGAGGCCTGGCCGGTTCCCATCATGGCCGTGCCCATTCCCAGCAGCACGGTTCTGACGTCGGCGAGATCGAGATTGATGAGCCCTTCTTTGACGATCAGATCGACGATGCAGGAGATGCCGGAGTAGAGCACCTGGTCGGCTGCCTCGAAGGCTTCCTTGAACGTCGTCCGCTCGCTGGCGATATTGAAGAGGTTCTGGTTGGGGATGACGATCAGGGTATCGACATGCCGCCTGAGCTCGGCCAGGCCCATCTCCGCGACCTTCATGCGCCGCGAGCCCTCGAAGTGGAAGGGCTTGGTCACCACCGCCACGGTCAGAATGCCGAATTCCTTCGCCGTGCGGGCGATCACCGAGGCCGCGCCGGTTCCGGTGCCGCCGCCCATGCCGGCGGTCACGAACACCATGTGACAGCCGGAGACGGCGGCCCGGATTTCTTCCAGCGCCTCCTCGGCGGCGGCCTCGCCGATCTCGGGCTTCGATCCGGCGCCCAGCCCTTCGGTCAAGGCCACGCCCAATTGGATGCGGTGCTCGGCGCTGGAAGCCGCGAGCGCCTGCGCGTCGGTGTTGGCGACCATGAACTGCGCACCGGTCAGGCCGGACGCAATCATGTTGTTGATAGCGTTCCCGCCGGCGCCGCCGACGCCGATGACAGCGATCTTGGATTTCATGTTTGCGGGTCTCGCCTCTTGACGTCCTTCAAAAGCTTTCCGACAGCCACTGTCCTACGCGCCCGAGATAGCCGGCCGGTTTCGAGCCGGACCGCCTCCGGCGCACGCCCGGATCGAGGGCCAGGTGCAGGAGGCCGGTGGCCGTCGCATACGCGGGATTACAAAATTCGCCGAGCATGCCCGGCAGGGGCTCGAGCCGTGCCACCCGCACGGGCCGGGCGAAGACCTCAGCTGCCAGCTCGCGCAGCCCGGGCTGAAGACTGGCACCCCCGGCGAGAACGATCCGCTGCCCTGCATAGGGGGCAACGCCCGAACCCTTGATGCGCTGGGCGACGTGGCGGAGGTGGACCACCAGGCGGCCGCGGACGACGTCACGAACCTCGCTCATCGCCGCGCGCTGGGATACCGGCAGACTGCCGGCTGGCGCATCGAAGGTTGCCGCATCATCCTCGGTGCCGGTTCTTGCCAGTGTGCCACGTTCCCTCTTGATACGCTCGGCATCCAGGGCCGGAACCGCCAGGGCGCGGGCGATGTCGGTCGTGATATTCCCACCGCCACCCGGCACCAGATCGTTCCACAGCAGATGTCCTTGCGCGAACAACGAGACGGCGGTCGTGCCGGCGCCGATGTCGATACAAACCACGCCCAGCTGACGCTCCTCCTCGGTGGTGGCGGCCAGGCCGCTGGCGAGGGGCGCGGGCGCTAGGCTCGCGGCAGAGAGGTAGGCGCGCTCGATCACCTGCAGCAGGTTCTGTAGTGGAGCATGCTTGACGGTCACCGTATGCAGGTCCGCGGCCAGCTTGGTGCCGGCCAGCCCACGCGGATCGCCGATCTCGGCCGCATCGTCGAGGCGGTAGGAAATGCAATTCATGTGCAGCAGCGCGCGCCCGTCGCGCTCGGCATACGTGCGCCCCGCTTCCAGCAATCGATCGATGTCGTCGTCGTCGACCAATCGTCCCTCGACTTCGCTGCTGGCGGTAAACGTGCTCGACCTCAGTCCCCGGCACGCCACCGCCAAGTGCACGTCCTCCAGCACCACGCCGGCCATCCGCTCGGCCTGCATCACGGCCGCCCGCACGGCCTGCTCCGCGCCGTCCAGCTCGGTCACGACGCCATCCGTCAGACCGCGCGTCGGCTTATCGCCAATGCCCAACACCTGCACACCGGCGAGCGCCGCGCCGCCCTCGCGTAGGCCGGACACCACGGCAATGACGCACACGGTCTTGCTCGTGCCCACGTCGAGCACGCCAATCACGTCCTGCGCTTGCCTGCGCCTCTTGCGGCGAGCTGCCACTTCCATGACTCCAACACGGTCTTCAGCTGCGACCGGCCGCGGCTTGTGCGTCCGTCACACGCTCATTTCTGTCCTGTGCGCCACGCGGCTTGCGCAACAAGGTGCGGCCCTCGACCCTGAGGTCGATCTCGCTCACGCGCGCGGCATCGGTGCGGGCCAGGACTAGAGCTCGGGCGAGCGCCTCGCTTTCACCCGACGCGGGCAGCTCGATCGTGCCTCCGTCGGCCAGACGCAGCGTCCATCTGCGCCCGCCGATCCGCTCGGCTAGCTTGACTTGATTGAGCAAACCCGGATGACGCGCGAGCAGCGCAGAGAGCGCCGCGGCCTCGCTGGGCGCACCCTCGCCCGCCAGTCGCGGCAACGCCGGCATCGCATCCGGCGCAATCGGCGTGAGGACGCGGCCGCTCTTGTCGATCAAGAAGGTGCGGTTCTCGGCCTGCCACACGGCAAAAGGTGCGCGCTCGACGATGTGCACCTCGAGACGGTCGGGAATGATGCGCTCGATGCTGGCGCGCTCGACCCAGGGCAGGCGCTCGAGGCGCTGTTTGGCGGCGCGGGCATCGAAGCTCAGCAAAGTGCGCGCATGGGCCAGATCGACGGCATCGAAGATATCGCCATCGGGCGTGAACCGGTGGCCGCTGACCGAGACCTGCTGCAAGTCGAAGCCGGCAATTGTCGCCAGCCGCTCGATCTCGGGAAGAATTGGTGCCGGGGCGCGGCTGCGAGTCCCGGATCCCGCCATCAGGAAGAAAGCCCCCGCCGCCAGGGCAACAGCCGTCAGTCCGACACGCCGAGACGGGAACCGCTGCCGGCCGTGGCGGCGCCAACGCGCATGACGGGGCGGGGCGGAAGGGACCTCCAGTGCCGGCCGGGGCGCTGGCGATTGGCTCGCCCGCCTCCAGATGTCCGGCCCGGTCCCTACCTGTTGCAACTAGCCTCCTCCACCATCCAGCTCACGAGCTCGGCAAACGTCAGCCCGGCGTGCGCCGCCAGCTCCGGAACGAGAGAGGTCGCCGTCATGCCCGGCTGCGTATTCACTTCCAGGCAAACCACCTCCCCGGAGCCGCCCGCGGTGTCGTCGTAGCGGAAGTCCGCGCGCGAAACGCCTCGGCAGCCCAATGCCCTATGGGCCATCAAGGTTAACTTCTGCACCAATTCGTAAATATTTGATTGAAGAGGCGCAGGCAGGATGTGGCGCGAGCCCCCTTGGGCGTACTTGGCCTCATAGTTGTAGAAGCGCAGAGACTCGGCGGGGACGATCTCGGTCACCCCCAGCACCGTGTCGCCCATCACTGCGCAGGTGAGCTCGCGGCCGGGAATATAGCGCTCGGCCAGCAACTCCTCACCGAACGCCCAGCCGGGATCGTTGAGCTCCTGCGGCGGATGCTCGTGGTCCTCGGGCACGATGTAGACGCCGACGCTCGAGCCCTCCGCGACGGGTTTGAGGACATACGGCCGAGGCAACACGTGCGCTTTGGCCGCCTCCGACCGGCGCACGACCCTGCCGTCGGGCGTGGGTATGCCGGCCGCACGCATCACCGCCTTGGCGCGCTCCTTGTGCATGGCGAGCGCCGAGGCCAGCACGCCGGAATGCGTATAGGGCAGGCCGATCAGCTCGAGCAGGCCCTGCACGCAGCCATCCTCCCCCCAGCGGCCGTGCAGCGCATTGAAGCAAGCCTCTGGCTTCACCTGTCGCAGCCGTTCCGCAAGGTCCCGGCCGGCATCGATGCGCGTCACCTTGTAGCCTGCGCTCTCGAGCGCCTCGGCGCAGGCGTTGCCGGAATCGAGGCTGACTTGCCGCTCGGCGGAGAGGCCGCCCATCAGGACGGCGATATGATGGAACTTGCGCGCGCTCGTTGCGGCACTCATCGGGCAATTGCCTCGGCCAACGCCTCGCCCGTCGGCTGGCTGTCGGCGGGGAGCCCCAAGCGGATGATCTCCCAATCGAGCACGACGCCGCACGCTGCCTTGACGCGCGCGCGCACGGTCTCGCCCAGCCGCTCGACGTCCGTGGCCGAGGCGTTGCGGTCGTTGATCAGGAAGTTGCAATGCATCTCGGAGACCTTGGCGCCGCCGACCCTCAGTCCTCGGCAGCCTGCCTTATCGATCAGCTTCCAGGCGCTGTTGCCCGGCGGGTTCTTGAAGGTGGAGCCGCCCGTGCGCTCCTTGATGGGCTGGTTGGCCTCGCGATATTCGGCGACCTCCGCCATTTGCCGCGCGATTTCGCCGGGATCGCCCGGGCTGCCCTGAAAAATCGCCTCGGTGAAGATCCAGTCGGCGGGCACGCCGCAATGCCGATAGGTCATCCGCATGGCATCGAGCGGCAGCGCATGGACCCGGCCCTGCCGGTCGACGGCCTGGGCCTCCACCAGCACATCCTTGGTCTCGCGGCCGTGCGCGCCGGCATTCATGCGCAAGGCGCCGCCGATCGAGCCCGGCACACCCCGGAAGAAGGAGAGGCCGGAGATGCCGGCATCCGCCGCCGCACGCGCCAACTTCACATCGGGCACGGCCGCGCCTGCACGCAGGCGATGCCCGGACCCGACCTCGATCTTGGAGAAACCCCGGCCGAGCCGGATGACCACGCCCGGCACGCCGCCATCCCGCACCAGCAGGTTGGAGCCGAGACCAATGACGAAGGTCGGCATGTCAGGCGACAGGTTCGCAAGGAAGTAGGCGAGATCCTCCGCATCGGCCGGCGTGAACAGGACTTGCGCCGGCCCACCGACGCGGAACCAGGTGATATCCGCCAGGACCGCATTGGCGAGCAGCCGACCGCGCAGCTTCGGCGCACCTGCCACGATTTCCGGCAGCAGGTCGGGGAAGCTCATGCCGCCCCTCCGGCGCGCATCGGCTCTCCCTCCAGCCATTGAGGAAGTGCGTGCGCCCACTCCGTGCTGTTGCCGGCGCCGAGGCACACCACCATGTCGCCCGGCTTGGCGAAGCGCGTGAGCACCGGCGCAATGTCGCGCTCGCTGTCGACCCTGACGACGCCGCCATGACCCGTGTCGCGGATCGCATCGGCCAGGGCCGCATGATCGATGCCGTCGATCGGTAGCTCGCCCGCGGAATAGAGCGGCGCAACGATCACGCAGTCGGCGTCCTTGAAACAGGCGGCAAACTCGCCGAAGAGATCGCGCACGCGCGTGAAGCGATGCGGCTCGACCACAGCGATGACGCGCCCGCGCGCGCCGGCGCGCGCCGCCTTCAGCACGGCGGCGATCTCGACCGGGTGATGGCCATAATCATCGTAGATAGAAACGCCGTTCCACGCGCCGATGCGCTGGAAGCGCCGCTTGACGCCGGAGAAATCGGCAATCGCCGCCCGGATCGTATCGTCGTCGATCCCCGCCTCGCTCGCCGCCGCAATGGCCGCCAGCGCATTGAGCGCGGTGTGATGGCCGGGGAGCGGGATGCTCCAGCCCTTGAGGGTGCGCGCCCCGCCCTTGACGCGACCCCCAAGCTCCGCATCGAAGATGGTGGACGTGCCATCGATGCGCGCCGATTTCAGCTGCAGATCGGCGCTGGACGTGGAGCCGTAGGTGAGCAGGCGCCGCCCGTCGCGCCTCAGCTCCAGCCGCTCAATCATCTGCGCAACCACCGGGTGGTCGATGCATGTGACGGCGAGGCCATAGAAGGGAATGTTGCGATAGAAGGTCTCAAACTCGCGGTGCATGTTCTCAACCGTCTTGAAGTAGTCGAGGTGCTCCGGGTCGATGTTGGTGACGACGCCGATCTGGGTCGGGATCTTGATGAAGGTGCCGTCGGATTCATCCGCCTCGACGATCATCCAGCCGCCGTTGCCCAGCCGTGCGTTCGAGCCCCAGTCGTTGATGATGCCGCCGGTGATGACGGTGGGGTCCAGGCCCGCCGCATCGAAGACGTGGGCGATGAGCGAGGTCGTGGTGGTCTTGCCGTGCGTACCCGTCACCGACACCGTCGCGTAAAGCCGCATCAGCTCGGCCAGCATTTCCGCGCGGCGGATGATGGGATAGCCCCTGGCGCGGGCCATCTCGAGCTCCGGGTTTCCGGCCTTGATGGCGCTGGAGATGACGACATAACGCGCGCCGACGAGGTTCACCGCGTCGTGGCCGACGAACACGCGGATGCCCTTGGCGCGCAGGCGCTTGACGTTGGCGCTGTCCTTCTGATCGCTGCCCTGTACCGTGTAGCCCTTGGCGTGCAGGATCTCGGCAATGGCGCTCATGCCGATCCCACCGATGCCGACAATGTGCACGGTGCCGATTTCGCCGGGCATTTTCATCGGTTGTATGTCCCTCGATGACGCGAGCACCACATCGCGTCGGCAAAGCCTTACGCGGTTTTCGCTTTGTTGCCTACCAGCTCCTCGACGAGGTCGGCGAGCAGGCTCACGGCGTCCGGCCGACCATGTCGCTTGATCGCCGCCGCCGCCTGTCCCAGCGCCTCGGGCGAGGTGAGCAGGCGGCTGATGGCCTCGGCCAGACGGTCCGGCGTCAGCTGCTGCTGCTCTAAGCACCAGGCGCCGCCTGATTCGGCAAGTTGCTTGGCGTTCCCGAGCTGATCGTCGTCGATGGCGTGGGGCAACGGCACCAGAATCGCGGGCCGGCCCATGACCGCCAACTCCGCTACAGTGGAAGCTCCGGCGCGGCCGATCACGAGGTGGCACTTGGCCATCTCCTCCGGCAGATTGGCAAAGAAGGTTGCCAGGTGCGCGCGCACGCCGGAGTCCTTGTAGGCCTCCTCGACGCGCGCCAGGTCCTCCTCGCGGCATTGCTGCACCACGAACAGGCTCGCCCGCAACGGCGGCGGCAGCAGCGCCAGCGCCGGCGGCAATGCATCGGAGAAGAAGCGGGCGCCCTGGCTGCCA
The DNA here is from genome assembly GCA_035258465.1 of Hyphomicrobiaceae bacterium. Taxonomy (GTDB): domain Bacteria; phylum Pseudomonadota; class Alphaproteobacteria; order Rhizobiales; family Hyphomicrobiaceae; genus AWTP1-13. Next base: position 13,407 of record DATEVP010000487.1, on the reverse strand, counting down.
CCGAACACCAGGAGCGAGAACGGGCCGTTGCTCCCGGGCGCGCGGTAGCTTTGCGTGGCCCAGTCGATCACCTCGTCCCGCACCGGATTGCCGGTCAGCCGCGCCCGAGCCAGGGCCGGTCCCTCCAGGTATTTGGTGTGCTCGAAGGACGTGGCAATCGCGCTGACGCGCTTGGCCAGCATGCGGTTGGCGCGCCCGAGCACGGCATTCTGCTCATGCAGCGCGGTCGGGATGCGCCGCAGATACGCGGCAACGAGTGGCGGGAATGCCGGGTAGCCGCCGAAGCCAACCACAGCGCGCGGCTTGACCTGGCCCAGCAGCTTGAATGCCGCGGCCACGCCGCGCGTCAGCATCAAAGCCGTGCCGATCGCCGCGACCAGCGAGCGGCTGGCGAGCGTGGCCGACGGCACGCGATAGATGGCGCGCGCGGGAAAATTCGCGCCGTAGCGATCCCCGCGCATATCGGTGACGAGATCGACGGCAATGGAGCGCCGCCCGAGCTCCTGCGCCAGCGCGAAAGCGGGAAAGAGATGGCCGCCGGTGCCACCTGCCGCGAGCATGACCGACTTTTGCGTCACAGCGGCCACGATCCCCTCGTTCCCATTCTTGCTCGCTTAGGTGCAAATCCAGGCTTTTTCACGTGGACGTGGTCCGGCCCGCTGCGGGTGAGAGCAAGCAGCATCCCCATCGCCAGGCCGACGCCGAGCGTGGAGGAGCCGCCGCTGGAAATGAAAGGCAGCGTGATGCCCTTGGCCGGAACGAGCCCTACGTTGACGGCCATGTTGACGATGGCCTGCAGCACGAACAGCAGCGCCAACCCGACTCCGGCCAGCCGCGCGAAGCCGTCGGAGCGGCCTCCTTGACGCGAGAAGACCCTGATGGCCACCAGGGCGAACAGGCCGAGGATCACGAGGCAGGCCAAGGTGCCGTATTCCTCGGCGATCACCGCGAATATGAAGTCGGTGTGCGCATCCGGCAGCACGGTCTTGATGGTGCCCTCGCCGGGACCCTTGCCGAAGAAGCCGCCCTCGATGAAGCTTTGCAGTGCCCGGTCGGTCTGGAAGGTATCGCCCAGCGACGGGTTGAGGAAGCGGTCGATGCGCCAGCGGACGTAGCCAAATGTAAAGTAGGCCGCGAGCAAACCGGCGGAGAGCGCCGCCACGAATGCGAGGAACCATTTGAACGGCTGCCCGGCGAGCAGGAAGAGCGCGCACCAGATGAGACTCACCAGGAGAGTCTGGCCGACATCGGGCTGCAGCACGAGCAGGCTGGCGAAGGCGAAATAGAGCAGGCAGGCGAGCGCCGTCGCCGGGATGTCGGGCCGGCGCTCGGCCTCCGCAAACAGCCAGGCGCTCATGACCACGAAGGCCGGCTTGGCAAGCTCGGAGGGCTGCAGCGAGTAGCCGGCGATGTGCAGCCAGCGCCGCGCGCCATTGATCTCGATGCCGGTGAGGAGAACGAGCACCATCATGCCGAGCGCGGCGACCATCACGGCGAGGGCGAGGCGCCGCACGGTGCGGGGCGACAAGGTGGACACGGCCAGCATCACGGCGACGCCCGCGAGCGAGAAGACGAGGTGGCGCTCGACGAAATAATAGGTCGGCAGGCCGCGCTTGACGGCAAGGGTCGGGCTCGCCGCCAGCGAGAGCAGAAGTCCGGCGCCGGCGATCACGAGAATGGCCGCGAGCAGCATCCGGTCGACCGTGAACCACCAGTCGGCCAGCAGGCTCCGCTCCGCCCGCGAAAGCCTCATGCTCCGCCCCGCAGCTGGATGCCGGGCAGGGCCGCGACCAGCGCCCGGAACGCGTCGCCGCGCACCTCGAAGTTGCGGTACTGGTCGTAGGACGCGCAGGCCGGCGACAGCAGCACCACGGGCTCGGCGGCGCCGCTCGCGGCCGCATCCCGTGCAGCAGCTGCCACCGCCGCTTCGAGGGTGCCGCAGCGTGCGAGCGCCACCTTGCCGTCGAGCGTGGCCGCAAACTCCTCGCTGGCCTCGCCGATCAGATAGGCCTTGGCGATGCGGGGAAAATAGGAGGCGAGGCTGGCGATGCCGCCCTGCTTCGGCCTGCCGCCCAGGATCCAGTAGATGTCCCGCTCGAACGCGGCGAGCGCGGTGGCCGCGCTGTCGGCGTTGGTGGCCTTGCTGTCGTTGATGAAGAGGGTTCGCTCGAGCCGGCCGATCTCCTCCAGGCGATGCGGCAGGCCTGGAAAGGTTTTCAGCGCGGCCGCCACGTCGCCCGGCGACACACCGAGGATCAGCGCGGACGCGCTGGCAGCCAGCGCATTCTGGATATTGTGCCTGCCGCGCAGGGAGCCGATGCCGGCGAGGTCGGCGAAGGCGCCGAGGGGACCCGTCCACGGCGCACGGGCGACGAGCTCCGTACCCATCGCGTACCATCCGTGCGACAGGCGCGAACGCGCCGAGATCAGATCGACCCAGGTGCGGTTGGCAAGCCGCAGGCGCTCGGCGATGTCGCGGCACCAGTCGTCGTCCTCGCCGACGATGGGTCGTGCCGCGTCGGCGACGAGGCGCGCCTTGAGGCCGGCGTAGTGCTCCATGCTGCCGTGGCGGTCGAGGTGGTCGGGCGAGACGTTGAGGAGCACGCCGACAGCTGGTGCGAGCGACGGCGTCAGCTCGATCTGGAACGACGACATCTCGACGACGTGGACGCGCTCGGGGTCTGGAGGCGCCAGCTCCAGGATGGCGGTGCCGATGTTGCCGCCCATCTGCGCATCCCTGCCTGCGGCGCGAAGAATGTGAGCGATGAGCGCCGTGGTCGTCGACTTGCCGTTGGTGCCAGTGACGGCAACAAACGGCGCCTCAGGACAGCTCCTCGCCCGCTCGCGGCAGAAGAGCTCGATGTCGCCGATGATCTCCACGCCCGCGGCGCGCGCCTTGGCGACCGACCAATGCGGGGCCGGATGCGTCAGCGGCACGCCCGGTGCGAGCACCAGGGCCGCGAACCGACTCCAGTCGGCACTCGCCAGATCTTCGATGGCGAAGCCCGCGGCGGCGGCCGCGTCTCGGCCCGTAGCACTGTCGTCGGCGGCGATGACGGCGGCTCCGCCCGCCGCAAGCGCGCGGCAGGCCGCCAGCCCGGACTTGCCCAGGCCGAACACCGCCACGCTCCTGCCGGCGAATGTCGTGACCGGAATCATGCGGCCATCTTATCCCGAGTCGGGGGCTCTTGACGCCTGCCGGCAGCCGCCTCAGGCCTCGCGCGGCGAATGGGCGAACTTGCGCGTCGCGCCCACCAGCTCGTGCACGATCCCCGGCTCGGTCATGGCGTGGCCGGCATCGGCGACGATGCGCATGTCCGCCTGCGGCCACACCCGGGACAGGTCCCAGGCGTTCCTGACCGGCGTCACCACGTCGTAGCGGCCGTGCACCATCACGCAAGGCAGCTGGCGAATGCGCTCCACCCCGGCCAGCAGCTGATCGTCGCGATCGAAGAAGCCGCGGTTGACGAAATAGTGGCATTCGATGCGGGCAAACGCGATGGCGTAGTTGTCGGCCCCGAACAGCTTGACGCGCTCGGGATCCTGCACCAGCGACAGCGTGCTGCCCTCCCACACCGACCAGGCCCGCGCCGCGTGCATCTGCACCTCGCGATCGGGATGCGTGAGGCGGCGGTAGTAGGCGGCGATCATGTCGCCGCGCTCCTCGGGCGGAATGGCGTTCTTGAATTGCTCGAACGCCTCGGGGAACATCCAGCTGCAACCGCCTTGATAGAACCAGGCGAGCTCTTCCCGGCGCAGGAGAAAGATCCCGCGCAGCACCAGCTCGGCGACGCGGTCGGGGTGCGTCTGCGCGTAGGCCAGCGACAGCGTCGACCCCCACGATCCGCCAAAGAGCTGCCACCGGCCGACGCCGAGGTGGGTCCGCAGCCGCTCCATGTCGGCGACGAGGTGCCACGTGGTGTTCGCCTCGAGGCTGGCGTGCGGCACCGAGCGACCGCAGCCGCGCTGGTCGAACAGGACGATGCGGTAGCGCGCCGGGTCATGGTAGCGGCGCATGGTGGCGTTGCATCCCCCACCCGGGCCGCCATGGACGATCAGCGCCGGCTTGCCCTGGGGGTTGCCGCATTCCTCGAAGAAGATCTCGTGCCCCCCACCAACCTTGAGGCGTCCCTGGCGATAGGGCTCGATCGGGGGATAGAGACCGAGCCGCTCACGTGCCGACATTGTTCGTTGCGTCCCGTCTTGGCCGTTGCCTGGGCCACCCTTGGTTGCATCTATGGTTACATGCGGGCGGCGGGGCAAGGCAAATTACGCTCCCTCAATGCTCACGAAGGCGTGCGATTCTTGAGCCGCAACAGCCGCATTTCGCGGTCATAGAGGGTCTCCCCGCCCGGCACGCGCACGTCGAGCGCGATCTCCAGCATCCCGCGCCCAGGGCGCGGCGTCATGCGGCTGACGGCCATGGCTGCAATGAGCCCTGCGGGCAGGCCGACACTCCCTGCAAGCACGCTCGGGAAGGCTGCCGCGCCTGTTTCGCTGAGGAGAATAATGAATACGGCGACGGCAAACCCGGTGATCATGCCGGCCTGTGCGCCCCAGGCATTTAGCCGCTTCCACCAGATTGCCAGCACCAGCACCGGAAACGACGCCGACGCACTGAGCGTCATGGCCCAGAGGAAGAGCCGCAGCGGGTCGGCCGGCGCCGCGATCGCCAGCCAAGCCGTGACGAACGCCGCACCGAACAGGGCAACGCGGGCGGTGCCGATGCGGGCGGAGTCGGGAGCGATTTCGTTCGGCAGCCCGTGGACGATGTCCTCAGACAGGATGGCGGAGATGGCAACGAGGGATGCCGACAGCGCCGCAAGCGCCGCCGCCAAGGCGCCCGCGAGCGACAGATAGACGAGGGCCTGGGGAAATCCAGCGGCGATCGGCAGCGCAAACAGGGCCGCATCGCGCTCGAAACCGACATCCGAAAAACCCACCACCTGGGTCTTGGACGCAATGCGGGCAATTCCCGATTGCTGCAGGAGCTGGAACCAGATCGGCAGGCGCTCGCCCGGCTGGCCGACGACCTGCTCGAGGAACAGGGCCCGCAAATAGACGGCGATCGCCGGCAGCGTGAGCATCACGAGGCCGGCCACCAGGACGGCCCAGCCCATCGACTTGCGCGCCTCGTAGACACCCGGCGTCGTGCTCGCTCGCGACAGCAGCACCGGCGATCCGGCGATGCCGGCCGCCACCGTGAAGGTCATGAGCACGAAGCCGAGGCTGCCAACATTGCCGAACGCCTGGATGAATCGCTTGGTCAGGTTCTCGATGCCTTCACCCGGCAAGTCGAAGGCCAGCGGCGGCGCGATGACGATGGGCACGTTGCGCGCGACCTCTAGCCGCGTGAGGATGCGCAGCACGTTGCCGTGCGACATCTGCGGCAACGGAAGATTGGAGACCATCAGGGCGACGATGGTGGCGGGTACCGCCAGGGCAAGCAGCGCCGCAATAGCCTTGGCGACGCTCGACCAGGTGAGCGAGCGCATGCCGCCGGCGAACACGATGGCCGTCGCGCACGCCATCACCACCACGGCCATCAGGCGCTCGGACTGGCCCATCATCCACGCCGCAGCATAGGCGGCAAAGCGCGCCTCGGCCGCCAGCAGGAGCAGAATGGGTACGGACAGGATTGCTGCCGCGACAATCCGCACCATGCGGCTTTCGAAGCGGCGGCCGAGAAAGCTCGGCACCGTGTAGGCCCCGAACTTGCGCAGGAAGGGCACCAGCAGCACGCCCATGAATACGAGGCCGGCATACCAGCCTATGCTCAGGCAGAAGGCGTCGAAGCCGGCGATGAACAGGCAGCCCGTCAACCCCAGGAAGCCGGCGCCGCCCACCGCGGCAATGCCGAGCACCAGCCCGTTGAAGAACGCGGGCACCCGGCGGCCACAGGCGAAATAGTCGCCGGTCTCGCGCGCATAGGCGCTGAGGCCGATCGCTGCATAGAGGGCGATGGGCCCGCCGAACATGACGACGCGAACCACGATATCCGCTGCACCCAGCTGCTCGAACATCAGCGCCATCAGCACGAGGCCGGCAAAGGCCGCCGTGAAGATGCCGAAGTAGGTCCCCAGGCGCGGATTGACGAGCCTTGTGCGCGCAGTGAAGGCCATGACGGTCAGAAGTCCTCGTGCGCTCCATGCCAATGATCGATCGCATCCTGCCGATTGACGAAGACGGCTATGGTGACGAAGGCGATGACGAACAGGCCGTGGCAGGCGAGGAAATAGCCGAGCGGGATGCCGAGCAAGCGCTTGTCGTTGAGCGCATCTGCATACAGCGGCAGGACGATGATGGCGAAGACGAATGGCAAGAGGCTCGTCAGCATCTGCGCCTTCGTGTGGCGCCAGTAGGGCTTGCGCTCGCTGCGCTCGATCATGATGTCGCTCGGGCTTTCGGGCGATGTGCGAACCTGGCGACGCTCTCCTCGCCGGGTCCCTCTGCTTAGCCTGGTACCGATTCGTGGTTCAACTGGGGCGGCGCAGACAGCGAACACACCGCATCCCGGCACGCGTTAGGCAAGCAACCCAAGAAATTAGCCAAGTGGGCAAAAAGACGCTAGATTCGATGAGCTTGCAAGCCGGTCGCAAACGGCTGTGGGATGGCTGGAAATTGGAAAATCGGGCGAATGCGGTGCATGACGGATTACCGGTTCATCATCGTTGACGACCACCCCCTCTTCAGGGGCGCGCTGAGCCAGGCGTTGCGCGCCTCCTTTGCCAATGCCGAGATTCTCGAGGCTGGCTCGCTCGAAGAGCTGACCGACCGACTCACCGCCGCCGGCGAAACCGACCTCATCCTGCTCGATCTCACCATGCCGGGCGTCCATGGCCTGTCGGGGCTCCTCTACCTGAGGGCCCAGCACCCCGAGGTGCCGGTGGTGATCGTCTCGGCAAGCGACGATACCGCCACCATAAGGCAGTGCCTGGACTGCGGGGCATCGGGCTTCATCCCCAAGTCGCAGCCGGTGGAGCGGATCCGCGAGGCGATCCGCAAGATCATCGACGGCGAGGTGTGGCTGCCGCCGGACGTGGACGTCAACAACCTGCCGCCGGCGGAGAGCGCGGAGCTGGTGTCGCGGCTCTCCACGCTGACGCCCCAGCAGGTGCGCGTGCTGATGATGCTGGGCGAGGGGCTGCTGAACAAGCAGATCGCCTTCAAGCTCGGCGTATCCGAGGCCACCATCAAGGCGCATGTCTCGGCCATTCTGCAGAAGCTGGGCGTCGACAGCCGCACGCAGGCGGTGATCGCCATCAGCAAGGTCGGCGGCGCCAGCGATTGGCCGCGCGGGGCACTGAACTAAGGCCAGGCGCTACTCCGCGGCCACCGCGCGCTGCCAGGTGAGCTGATGCATCAGCGCGCGCAGCGCCGCCGCCTTCAGCGGCTTTCGCAATAGGGCATAGCCGCGAGCGCGCACCTCGCGCTGGACCGCGGCCGAATGATCTGCTGTGATGATGATGGCCGGGATCTCGGCGCGCGTCGCGGCGCGCACCGCGGCGACCGTTTCGATGCCTGTGCCGTCGTCCAGATGATAGTCGGCAAGGATGATGTCGGGCACGGCCCCGCTCTCCCGCAGAAGGTTCAGAGCTTCGCCCGTGCCTTCCGCTGCAATGACGGTGCATCCCCAGCCATCGAGCAGTGCTTGCATGCCGAGCAGCGCCGAGGGCTCGTTCTCCACGCACATGATAGTCAACCCGGCAAGACGTCCCGCCGGCAAGGTGGCTTGCAAACCGGGTTGCGTGGGGATCAGCCTTTCCGCCCGCGGTAGGTCGACCGAGAACGTCGATCCGTAGCCGGGTATGGAATAGAGCCCGATGCGGTGGCCGAGCACCTTGCCGATGCGCTCGACGATCGAGAGCCCGAGACCCAGGCCCCTGACCGAGCTTGCCGTCTCCTCCAGCCGCTCGAACTCCTTGAAGATGAGCGTGCGCTTCGAGCTCGGGATGCCGGGACCGCTGTCGCACACCTGCACGGTGATGGTGTCGCCCCGCCTGCGCACGCCGAGCAGGACCTTCCCCGCCGGCGTGTATTTGATGGCATTGGAGAGGAGGTTCTGCAGCACCCGGCGCAGGAGCCTGCGGTCCGAGCGCACCGCCAGACTGGTGGGGACGATGCGCAGCTCGAGCCCCTTTTCGCGGGCCAGGGGCGAGAATTCCACCGCCAGTCGCTCGAACACCTCCTCCAAGGGAAACGCGGTGATATCGGGCTCCAGCCTGCCGGCGTCGAGCCGGGAGATCTCGATCAAGACATTGAGGATTTCCTCGACCGCCTCCATGGAGGCATCGATGTTGCGTACCAGCGTCGCCTCGGGGCCGCCCAACTGGCGCTCGACCAGGCTCGTCACGTAGAGGCGCGCCGCATTGAGCGGCTGCAGCACGTCGTGGCTGGCCGCCGCCAGGAACCGGGTCTTGTCGAGGTTGGCGTCGTCGGCCTTGCGCTTGGCGATGGCCAGGGCCCGGTTGACGTCGAGCAGCTCGGCCGTGCGCTCGCGCACGCGCCTTTCCAGGGTCTCGTTGGCCCGCGCCAGCGCCTCGGACGCCGCCACACGCTCGGTGATGTCGGAATAGGTGGTGACGATGCCCCCCTGCGGCATCGGGCTCGTTCGGAACTCGAGAATGCGCCGGCCACCGTCGACGAGCTCCTGGAAGGCTTCCTGGGTGACCGACAGCTTCATGAGGCGATCGGTCACCAGCTTGTCGACATCGCCGGGTCCGAAGTCGCCGCGCTCGGCGCAGGCGCGCAGGATCCGGTCGAGGGGCGCGCCGACCCGGCCGAGTTCTGGCGGGAAGTTCAGAAGCTCGCGGAACTGGCGGTTCCAGCAGATGAGCCGCATGTCCTGGTCGAACACGCTCAAGCCGTGTCGCACCTGATCGAGCGCCGACTGCAGCAGGTCGCGGTTGTACTGCAAGGCCTCGGAAGCGTCGTCCAAAAGACGCAAGGCGGATTGGCTGCCGGCATCGCCGCGGCGCAGCAGCAGCGAGAGAACGAGGCGAGAGGAGGCGGCGCCAATGGCGCTCGCCAACAGATGCTCGGTGAAGCGGAGCAAATGAATGTCCGCCTCGGCATCGGGGGAGATCGAGGCGTTGCGCTCCTCGGCGAAATCCGCGAACGATCGCGCCGCGCGCTCCGTGCCGAGGTAGCGGGCGACGGTGCGCTGCAGATCGCCGACCGTGACGGAGGTGCGCCACAGCCGGAAGGACGGTGCCATTGGCGACCGCGACAGGTCCTGGGGCACGAACACGCGTGCCTGCACCCGCTCGACGGGCTCGGGCGCCCTGAGCAGGGAGACCATAACAAACGCCAGCACGTTGGCGACGATGCTCCACAGCACGCCGTTGGTGAGCGGCTCGGCCTCCAGGTAGAAGAGCGCCTGCGGCGCCAGCGCCGCGAGCCCGAAGGGACCCTCCGTCAGGACGGAGCGCGGTACCCAGCCCGCCTCGATGACCCAAGGCAGCAGCAGCGTATAAGCCCACACCCCAAAGCCGGTGACGATACCGGCAATCGCCCCGCGCGCGGTGGCCTCGCGCCAGACGAGGCCGCCGAAGAATGCCGGCGCAAACTGGGCAATGGCGGCAAACGAGACGAGGCCGATGGTGGCAAGCCCATGCGTCTGCCCCAGCAGCCGGTAGAAGCCATAGCCCAGCAGAACGACGGCGAAGATGGCGACGCGGCGGATGGTCAGCAGCAGCCAAGCCATGTCCTGCTGACCCTTGGCAGCATCGAAGCGCCCGCGCAGGAGGATCGGCACCACGAGCCCGTTGCAAACCATGATGGCGAGCGCCACCGAATCGACGATCACCATGGCGGTGGCCGCCGACAGGCCGCCAACGAAGGCCAGCAGCGTCACGGTCTCGGCCCCTGCCGCCAGCGGCAGCGCCAGCACGTAAGTGTCGGCATCGACGGAGCCTTTGGGCAGGCTCAAGAGACCGGCGGCGGCAATGGGCACCACGAACAGATTGATGAGCAGCAGATAGACCGGGAACAGCCACGCGGCCCGGCGGATCTCCTTTTCCGAATTGTTCTCGACCACCGTCACGTGGAACTGGCGCGGCAGCAGGACGATGCACACGAGGCTCAGGAAGGTCACCGTGACCCACCAGCCGGCGTGGAAATCGTGGGCGAACAACTGGCGGATCTCGGGGTGGTCCTGAACGCGCGCCAGAAAACCGCCGATGCCGCCGAACACGGAGAACGTGACGAAGAAACCGACCGTCAGGAAGGCAGCGAGCTTCACCAGCGACTCGGCTGCCACCGCCACGATCAAGCCTTGCTGGTGCTCGGTCGCATCGATGTGGCGCGTGCCGAAAAGGACCGCGAAGGTCGCCATCAAGATGGCGATGATGAAGGCCGTGTCGGTCGGCAGATGCAGCGTCTGCAGCGGCCGCGAGCCCAGGAGCGCGTCGACGGAGATGGCCACGGCTTTGAGCTGCAGGGCGATGTAGGGCAGCGTCCCGGCGACGGCAATGACGGTGACGATGGCGGCCACCGCCTGGCTCTTGCCGTAGCGCGCGGCGAGGAAGTCGGCGACGGAGGTTATGTTCTGGCTCTTGGCCAGGCGCACGATGCGCAGCAGCAGGCGCCAGCCGAAGGCGAACAGCAGGACGGGGCCGAGGTAGACGGGAAAGAAGTTGTATCCGCTCGAGGCGGCCAGGCCGACACTGCCGAAGAACGTCCAGGAGGTGCAGTAGACGGCCAGCGACAAGGCGTAGATGAGCGGCCGGCCGTCGGCCGCCTTGCCGAAGCGGCCCGACCCGTCCGCATACCAGGCCAGCGCGAACAGGACGCTCACGTAGCCGAGCGCGAGCGCAACGACACTCCAGCCTTCGATCATCGGCGCCTTGCTCAACGAGGCTGCCGGCGCACAGAAACGCCGCCAACTCAACCGTTTGCGGCCGGCCCCGGCCGTCCGTTCATTGTGATTGAAGGCCCGTGGAATGTCCAATTCCCAGGCACCGGAGTTGGCAGTAATGGATAAGAACGGGCTCGCCGCCCGAGATCGACCGACCCCGAGGAGCTAAGGGCCATGGGCATGCTTCAGGAATTCAGAGACTTCGCCGTCAGGGGCAATGTCGTCGACATGGCGGTCGGCATCATCATCGGCGGCGCCTTCGGCACCATCGTCCAGTCGCTGGTCAAAGACGTGATCATGCCGCCCGTCGGCATGATGCTGGGCGGCGTTGACTTTTCCGAGATCAAGATCCCCTTGCGGGGTGGGGGCCAGGATGCGGCTGCGATCAACATCGGGGTCTTCATCAACAATGTGATCAGCTTCGTGATCGTCGCGCTCGCCGTATTCGCGCTCGTCAAGGCCATCAACGAGATCAGGAAGCGCTTCGAGACCGAGCAGCCCAAATCGCCGCCCGCACCCACGCCGTCGGAGACCTACCTGAAAGAGATCCGCGACGCCCTGGTCAAGAAGTAGAAAACCGCCCGCAGGCCTTCATCGTTCACTGCTCTTTTACCGGGCTGTGTAATCTCCTTCGGCATGAGAGGTCCTTCCCCGCTGCGCGCATCGCTCGACGACAACTACGCCCGACTGACCGTGGCCGGCGCCGCGTTCTTTTTCTGCATCGAATTCATCTACTTCATGCTGTCCGATACGCCGTCGTTCTACGTGCCCTCGCTCGACGCGCTCGGCCAAACGGCGATCGGCCGCGATTTCCTCAACACCTGGTTGGGCGGGCGCTCGGCACTCGCCGACGGTCCAGCGGCCTGGTTCGATGCCCCCGTTTACAACAAATTCATTCGCGAGTTCATCGGCGCGCCCTATGTGCACGATTACTTCTGGTCCTACCCGCCACATATCCTCTTGTTCATCTGGCCGTTCGGCCTCCTGCCCTATTTCCCGGCGTTTCTCCTGTGGACCTTTATCGGGCTCGCCACCTTCCTCTTCGCCGCGGCTGCGGGTGGGGTGGAGCGCAAGCACTTGTTCTTCGTCGCCGTCGCCCCGGCGGTCGCCGTCAACGTCTTCATCGGCCAGAACGGGTTCTTCACGGCCGCCCTGCTGATCGGCGGGCTCTCCAACCTCGATCGCCGCCCGATCCTGTCCGGCGTCCTCTTCGGCATCCTCTCGCTCAAGCCGCAGCTCGGGCTGTTGCTGCCGCTGGTGCTGGCAATGCACGGGCGCTGGCGCACGATTGCCGCCGCGGCCGTCACCGTCATCACCCTCGTGGCCGCCACCGCGCTCATCTACGGGGTCGACATCTGGATTGGCTACCTCGTCAAGGTCCTACCGCAGCAGTACTATCTGCAGGAGCACCAGAGCGGGCTCCTGTTTCGAATGGTGCCCTCGATCTTCTACGGCGCACGCGTGATGGGCCTGCCACTGGGGCTGGCCTGGGTGCTGCAGGCGATCCTGTCGACGGTCGGGCTGGCGGCCGTGATTTGGACCTTCTGGCGCCGCCGCGATCCGGTGCTGTCGACGGCGCTGCTGATCACCGCCATCTTCCTGATCTCGCCCTACTCGCTGAGCTACGACATGGTCGTGCTGGGGTGGGTGGTGGCGCTGGTGCGCCAGCGCGAGGACACGGAGCCGGCCGATCACTATCTGCTGATGGCGGTATGGGCGCTGCCGGCCGCCATGCTGCTCAACAGCGAGCTGCGCATTCCCACCGCGGCCCTGGTGCTGTCGGCATTTGCCGCCCGGCTGGTGTGGCGGCTTGCCCGCGCGGAGGCGAAGGTTGAGACCGCGAGCGATCATGCGCCAGCAATTGACGTGACCCCCGATTTCAGTGCTGCCCAGCCTTCGTTCGCGCGCGTGCGCTCGGTGCACGGGCTGCGCCTGGCGGGTCTGCCGCTGCCGTCGAATTGGTCCCGGACATAGCGGCGCCGGCCCAGACGTCGGGAGTGGACTCGCCAGATAGCCACCCAGGCGACGCGTGGGACAATTCTCAATCTGCTGCTCGCACTGGTCTAGCTGATCACGGCCCCATCCGTCACGCGGCGCCAGTTGGTCCCGTCCGAGAATGCCGGCACGGCACCGCCAGACTCGTTCGACACATAGATCATCGATCCGGCGCCGTAGGTCGATGCGCTCGGCACACCGGCCACCGTATAGGAGGGCAGCTTCGGCGGGTTCGTGAAGGCGACGTTCCGGTTCGTCTTGTCAACCGTGTAAACGGTGTTGCTGCCAAGATCCGACGAGCCGGTCAGCACGTAGTTCTGCGAGGCGTTCATGCCCCACGACCATTGCTGCCCGGATACCTGACTCGCGCGATAATATGCCTTTCCAGTCGACGATTGCGTACGCACGTCAACGGTTGCGGAGCCGCCAGACGTTTGGCCATTCCAGAACTGCGCTTTGTACTCCCCGCTCGTGAAGGCGTAGAAATGGAGCGAGTCGATGTTCGCACTGCCGGAATCCGCGGTCGCAAGCGCGGAGATTATCCGGCCGCCGCT